>DASUSP010000375.1:0-10631 GCA_036375035.1 Candidatus Limnocylindria bacterium | reverse complement strand
GCGGTCCGCCGACCAGGTGGCGACCGCCCACAGCATCGAGAGCACCAGCGTCAGCCCGATGAGCGCCAGCCCACCCGGCAGCGCCCCTTCCCCCAGCTCACCGCCGAGTATGAGCACGCCCACGGCACCGATGGCGATGGTCCCGCCGATCATCACGAATCCCAGCTTGGCCGCGGTCCACGCGAACCAGGCCAGCGAGTGGCCCTGCGCCCGCCCGGTGAGCCACAACAGCGTTGGGCCCGCAGCTCCGAAGAGCGCGATGTAGAAGCCGATGCCGCTGAAGAGCTCCTCGACCCCCAGGCGGTTCTCCAGGAAGAGGGCCGAGAAGATCCAGGCCGCCAGCAGGGCGCTGCCCGCCCCGATTCCCATCAGCCAGGCCAGCAGCAGCGTGGCGGTGCCGCTCGAGAGACGCTCCACCAGCTCGCCGTCGCGACCCTCCGCCAGCTCGGTGGGGCCGTGCTCGGCGAGCTTGGGAACGGGCTCCTCGGTTGGCTCCTGCATGCCGGGCTAGACGGCGGCCGGGACGGCCGCCGTCACGAACGCGGCCTCCAGGTCCGCGATCAGGTCCTCGACCGCCTCGATGCCCACCGACAGCCGCACCAGCCCGGCCGGCACGGCCAGCGGCGAGTCGGCGACCGAGGCATGGGTCATGGCCGCCGGCAGCTCGATCAGCGATTCCACCGCGCCCAGCGACTCTGCCAGCGTGAAGAGGCGCGTCGCCGCCACGAAGCGCACGGCCACCGCCAGCTCCCCGTTCAGCTCGAAGCTGACCATGGCGCCGGGGAGCCGCATCTGGCGCTCCATCAGTTCCCGGTAGGGGCTCTCCGGCAGGCCGGGCCAGTTCACGTGGCGCACCTCGGGTCGCCCATTCAGCCAGAAGGCGATGGCCCTGGCATTGGCCGATGCCCGCTCCATGCGAACCGCTAGGGTGCGCATCCCGCGCATCACCAGGAAGCAGTCGAAGGGGCTCGGCACCGCGCCGGCCGCGTTCTGGTGGTAGCGCAGCCGCTCGGCCAGGTCGTCGCGGCTGGTGGCCAGCAGCCCGCCGATCACGTCCGAGTGCCCGCCCAGGTACTTCGTCGCCGAGTGCAGGACGACGTCAGCGCCGAGCTCCAGCGGCCGCTGCAGGAAGGGCGTGGCGAACGTGTTGTCCACCACGGTGATGGCCCGAGCCTCGCGAGCCAGCCGTGACACCGCCTCGATGTCCACCACCTTGAGCAGCGGGTTGGTCGGCGTCTCGATCCAAACCAGGCGGGCCGCTCGCCCACCGCCGGAGATCGCTTCGGCCACGGCGTCCAGGTCGGTGAGGTCCACCGCATCGGCCTCCACGCCGTATCGGCGCCAGACCTTGTCTGCCAGCCGCCAGGTGCCGCCGTAGACGTCATCGGACAGGACGACGCGGTCACCGGGCTCGGTCAGGTACAGGACGTTCTGGGTCGCAGCCAACCCGGACGCGTAGGCGAAGCCGTGCTCCGCGCCCTCCAGGGTGGCGATGGCCGCCTCCAGCGCGCGCCGCGTGGGATTGTCGCTGCGCCCGTACTCGAACCCGCCGCGGGTCTGCCCCACCGCGTCCTGCTTGAAGGTGGTGCTCATCTGGATGGCGGGCACCACCGCGCCGGTCGCCGGGTCCGGATCCCACCCGGCGTGGACCACCTCGGTCTCGAACTTGTCGGTCATGTGGCGGGCATTGTGGCACGGACCACGGCTCGGCTCAGCGCAGCCGCCTGCCCGCGCGCCCGATGGCCACCCCGGTCGCCGTCAGCGCCGCCCCCAGGCCCACCTGCGCCGCGGCCACGCCGAAGGCCAGGATCGATGTGAACAGCGACGAGCGCAGCAGCGAGGCGTTCATCGCCATCTCGGCGTTGGGGTCGTCGCTCTCCATCTGGCCGTAGGTTCGGCCGCCGGTCGCATTCAGGGTCGTTCGGCGGATCGCCTCGGCCTGGGCGAGGGCGGTCAGTGGCCCCTTCACCGGGCAGCCGGCCAGCCAGGGCGCCGACCCGGCCACCACGATCCGCTCCGCCGCCAGCTGCGAGCGAATCGTCAGCCAGGCGCCCACGCCGGCCACGCAGGAGACCGCACCGGCGCCTGCCACCATCCAGCCCAGGGCCTGGACCTCGTCGACGCGTTGCATCCGCGGTTCCTCGGCTGCGATGTGCTGCCACCACTCTCCAACGGACGGGCCGCCGGGCCTAGGGCCGATCGTCCGCGATCACCCGGGACAGCGTCGCCGTTCCCAGTGGCCCGGGAACGCGAACTCAACGCGTCCGACGGAAGGCAGAGACCACCAAGGCCCGAGTGGGCGGCCCGGATCCGGAGGAACCGGAGCCGGGCCGCTACGGCCCATGGCCTAGCAGCCGAGGGCCGTGTTGAAGGGCGTGAACAGCCCGGCCGGGTTCGCTTCGAACAGCCAGACGTGGAGGTCGTAGTGCCAGGGCATGCTGGGGTTGTGCCCGGGCATCGGTCCATTGAAGGTCTGGCCGAAGAGGCTCGGCGCCGTCGTGGCGAAACCGTCCGGAGGCGGCGGCCCGCTGTCAGGAGGGGTGAAGTACGGCGCAGGACCGTCCGGAGTGTTGGCCAGCGCGATGGCCCAGTACTCGACCCCCGCCAGCTTGAGGTTGCCGTCCTCGCCGGGGACGTACAGCAGGATCGGGGGCTTTTTCGGGTCGTTGGCTCCGGACTGCAACAGGTCCCTGTTGACGGCGTGGTAGCCCATGGTCCCCAGCGGGCTGGTGACGCACGGCTGCCCTTCCAGGCTGTAGCCGTCCCTGACGGCCTGCGCGACGCTGTGGTACCTGGCCACCGCGGCACGTACCTCCTGGACCTCGGAGGGGAGCGGGCCGGCCATGGCCAGCACCATCGGCGTCAGCGCGCCGGCCAGGAGCACCGCCATGACCAGGCCCAAAAGCAATCTGCGGCTCATCTCGTCCACCTCGTTCGTCATTGATCATTCATCTGAGTTCTGCAGCATCACGGACGGCGATTCATGGCTCCTCCCTCCTCAGTTGGCGCCTGCGCATCCGGCATCAGGACTTCGACCACGCGCCGCCACGTCCCCTCTGCGGCCCGACGCAACACGGCGAGGTATCGGCCGCGGTCGGTGACCGAATGCGCGTTCTCGGACTCGAGGTGCATCTCGTAGCGACCGATGTCCACCGCGACGTCGTCATCGGCGTGGAGCACCTGGGGCACCAGGTTGATGACCGCGACGCCGGAGTCGATGCCTGCCTGCCAGAAGCGCTCGATCGCGGCGCGGCCACGGAGCACGTCGGCTTCGGGCGGCAGCAGACTCGCGTCCTCTGCGTAGACCGATGCGGCCGCCGGCGCATCGCCCCGCGCCACGGCTCCCGCGAACGCGTCGCGGGATTCCGCAATCAGCTCACCGACCTCATCCACGGCGGGAGCCTGCCTGGTCAGGGTTGCAGATACGTTGCAGCCGGGCGTCGAGCCGCGGCGGTGAGCGCCTAGTCGCGCAGGGCGGCCTCGATGACGGAGTCCGGGTCAGCGCGGCCGCGTTCCAGCTCCTGCTCGAGCTCGTGCTCACCCAGCGCGCGGCGCGCGGCGGCCGCCTCGCGGTCTCGGAGATCGGCGTCAGCGACTAGCGGGGTCCCGCTCACACGCTCGCGGATGCCGACGGCGGCCCCCAGCAGCACCGCAGCCTGGCCGGCCATGCCCCGGGCATTCGCCACCGCGGCCAGGCCGTCCAGGCACTCGGCGGTGTAGTGGCTGAATCCTGCTGCGTCGTAGACCCGCAGCGCGCCCACGAAGTGGTCGTGCGCAGCGTCCCAGCGCCCGTCGTCGGCGTCGACCAGGCCGAGCTGGAGCTGTGCGGTCGCCATCCCATCGGCGTCGCCCAACCGCCGGAACGCGTCGAGCGCCTCCTCGTGGCGCTGTCGGGCAAGGGCGAGCTTTCCCTGCTGGTGAGCGGCAGTCCCCATGTTGTTCATCTGGGTGGCCATCAGCTGGTCCCGCCACGCCGGATCGGACTCGTCCATTGCCGCGCGACGCCGCGCCGCCTCGAACATCTGCTCGGCTCGGGCCGCGTCGCCGCGTAGCAGCGCGACCAGGGCGAGGGTGTTCACCCCCGCGGATTCGAACATGACGTCGCCGGTAGCCTCGGCGACCGACATGGCGCGCGTCACCAGCTCGCTGGCTGCCTCGAGGTCGCCGCGCGCCCACGCCAACCCCGAGGCGCCGTACAGGGCACGGCCGTGTAGCCGATCTGAGTGGTCTGGGGAACGAGCCAGAGCCTCCTGCAGCCACTCGGCCCCCTCCATCAGGTCGCCGTGCATCCACCAGAACCACCACAGGGACTCCGTCATTCGCAGCAGCCGGCCGCCGTCGCCCTGCTCGCGGGCCCAGGCCAGCGCCGCGCGCAGGTTGTCGTGGTCGCGAGCCAGCTGCGCCACCCATTTCGGGCTGTCGTCCCCGAAGCGCAGCGGGCGCCAGGCGCGGACTGCCAGGCTCTCGAAGTGCGCAGCATGCTTCTCGCGGACCTGGTCGGCCTCACCGTTGTCGGCCAGCCGCTCTGCGGCGTATTGGCGGATCGTTTCCAGCAGGCGGTAGCGGCTGATGCCATCGGTTTCCTCCACCACAAGCAGCGAGGCATCGGTCAGCCGGGTGAGGAGTTCGAGAGCGTAGTCGTCGTCGCCATCGGTGCTGACCGATGCGACCGCATCCAGCGAGAACCCACCGGCGAAGACAGACAGCTGCGCAAGCGTGCGCTGCGCATCGGACTCCAGCAGGTCATAGCTCCAATCGACGGCCTTGCGAAGCGTCTGGTGGCGTGCGGTGGTCAGGCGCCGCCAGGAAACCAAGAAGCGGAAGCGGTCATGCACCTGTGCCGCGATCTCGGTGACGGAGAGTGCCTTGGCGCGGGCGGCGGCCAACTCCAGGGCGAGCGGCAATCCCTCGAGCTCGCGACAGATGCCTGCCACCGTAACGAGGGTTGGCGCGTCATCCGGCATTCGCGGCCGAGCCGCGCGCGCGCGGGCCAGGAAGAGGGACACCGCCTCCGCGCGTCGGATGGCGTCCGGGTCGTCATCGGCCGGCAGGCCAAGGGGTTGGAGGGGATAGTCGACCTCTCCGGGAATGCCCAGGGCCTCGCGGCTGGTGGCCAGGATCCTGAGACCCGGCACCGCTGCCAGCAGCTGCGCCGCGCGCTGGGCGGTGGCCTCCCGCAGGTGCTCGCAGTTGTCGAGGATCAGCAGGGTGTCCGCCTCTCGGAGCCGGGATGCCAACTGATCGGCCAACGCCGCGCCGCCCTGCTCCGGCATGCCCATGGCGGTCGCGATCTGCCGATCGATCAGCGCGCCGGCCGTGGCGGGCGCCAGGTCGACGAACCAGGCGCCACCCGCGAACTCGGGAATCAGCTTCCAGGCGATCTCGATGGCGAGCCGCGTCTTCCCCACCCCGCCGACACCGGTCAGCGTCAGTAGGCGCGCCGCGTCCAGGATTCGCCCCGCCTCGGCGATCTCGTCTCCGCGCCCGATGAAGCTGGTGAGCAGCGCCGGCAGGTTGTGCCGTTCCTCCTGCGGCGTTACAGCCGGGACCTCCTGTCGCAGGATGGCTGCCTCCAGGCTCCGCAATTCCTCGCCGGGCTCCACCGCGAGGTCCTCGTCCAGCGCCTTGCGGGCGCGGTGGTAGGCGGCGAGAGCGTCCGCCTGGCGACCGGACCGGTACAGCGCCAGCATCAGCTGCGCCCAGAGCCGCTCGCGATAGGGATGGGCCCGCACCAGGGCCTGCAGCTCGTCCACGAGCACCGAGCCTCTCCCGAGCGCCAGGTCAGCCTCGAAACGCAGCTCGATGGCGTGCAGGCGCAGCTCCTCCAGGCGTTCGGACTCATCCCGCAGCGCGCTGCCCATGCCGCTCGTACCGCCCGTGCCGGCGTACGCAGGACCGCGCCACAGGGCGAGTGCCTCGCGCACGCGGCTGCCGGCGCGCGCGGCCCGTCCGACTGCCAACGCGGACTCGCCCTCCCGGATCAGGCGCTCGAACCGGACGGCATCCACGCGCTCCGGGGCAACCTCGATCGCGTAGCCTGCGGCGGTCGCCACGATGGCCGCGTCGTCGCCGAGCGCGCTGCGCAACCGAGATACGTACGAGCGCAGGGTGGTGGCGGCACCGGTGGGCGGCTCGCCGGCCCACAGTTCCTCGACCAGGCCCTCCGCGGCGACCGACTGGCCCGGGGTGCGCAGGAGCAGGGCCAGGAGGGCACGCTGCCGTGACCCGCCCAGCGCAACCGACTGCCCATCGCGCAGGACCTGCACGACATCAAGGACGCGGAACTCGACGCCTGCTCGTTCCGGTTTGGACACCGACGGATGCATAGCGCACGCGCCGGCTGCAGGCAAGATCAATCGCCGACGAGGCGACCGCGAGATCGATCCGGCGAAAGGCAGCGTTGCGCGCGGCTCAGCGCGTCTGCGGGAAGCCCAGGTCCACCTTCGAAGTCGCGGGGTCGGGCCATCGGGCGGTGACGATCTTGGCCCGCGTGTAGAACTGGATCCCCTCGGGGCCGTACATGTGCAGGTCGCCGAAGAGCGACGCCTTCCAGCCACCGAAGCTGTAGTAGGCCACCGGGACCGGGATCGGGACGTTGATGCCCACCATCCCGACGTTGACGTCGAACTGGAACTGGCGCGCGGCCCCGCCGTCCCGGGTGAAGATGGCCGTGCCGTTGGCGTACGGGTTCTCGTCGATGATCCGGGCGGCATCGGTGTAGGTCGGCACGCGGATGATCTCCAGCACGGGACCGAAGATCTCGTTGCGGTAGCACTCCATCTCCGGCGTCACGTTGTCCAGCAGCGATACGCCCAGGAAGAACCCGCCGCCTTCCCGGTCGTAGAGGACATGCTGCCGTCCGTCGGCGCGCAGCGTCGCGCCCTGGGCGACGCCGCTGTCCAGGTAGGAGGCCACCTTGTCGCGGTGCTCGCGGGTGATGAGCGGGCCCATCTCGACCCCCTCCTCGTGGCCGGGACCGATCTTGATCCGTGGCAGCCGCTGCTCGATCGCCTCCACCAGGGGATCGGCCACGTCGCCCACCGCCACGACCACGCTGATCGCCATGCAGCGCTCGCCGGCGGAGCCGTAGGCGGCGGAGACGGCGGCATCGGCCGCCATGGAGATGTCGGCATCGGGCAGGACCACCATGTGGTTCTTGGCCCCGCCCAGCGCCTGCACCCGCTTGCCGTTCCTGGTGCCGGTCTCGTAGATATAGCGGGCGATGGGGGTTGAACCCACGAAGCTGACCGCGGCGATGTCAGGGTGCTCCAGGATCCGGTCCACCGCCACCTTGTCGCCGTGCACCACGTTGAAGACTCCGTCCGGGACCCCCGCCTCCTTCAGCAGCTCCGCCATGTAGACAGATGCCGACGGGTCCTTTTCACTCGGCTTCAGGATGAACGTGTTGCCGCAGGCGATGGCGTTGGCGAACATCCACATCGGCACCATGGCCGGGAAGTTGAAGGGCGTGATGCCGGCCACCACGCCCAGCGGCTGGCGGATCTGGTAGACGTCGATGCCGGTCGAGACCTGTTCGCTGAATCCGCCCTTGAGCAGGGTGGGGATGCCGGTGGCGAACTCGAGGTTCTCAAGGCCGCGCTGCACCTCCCCCAGGGCGTCGCTGCGCACCTTGCCGTGCTCTCTGGTCAGGTGGGCGGCCACCTCCCCGGCGTGCTGCTCGACCAGGTTGCGGATGCGGAACAGGATCGCCGTGCGCTTGCTCAGCGACGTGTGCCGCCAGGCGGGGAACGCCTCCCTGGCGGTGCGGACGGCGGCGTCCACCTCCTCGGCGGAGGCGAAGTCGACCTCGCGGGCCAGATCGCCGGTGGCCGGGTTATAGACCGGGCCGTGTCGCCCGCTCGAGCCCGCCACGCGCCGTCCCCCGATCCAGTGATTGACTCGCTCCAGCTCGGTCCCGGCCTGGCCGCTCCGGGGCTCTGCGATCTGGGTCATCTGCGCGCGGTCCCTCTGCTGCGTTGAATGGTTGACTTTACTCCCGCCCGCCGTGGACGTCAGCCTCGCTTGCCGGTGCGTTGGCGCACCACGTGGACCGGCGCGCCTCTCGCCGCGGCACCCGACATGGGCGTAGGATGACGGCCTCAATCCGACACGGGCCGTGCTGCCGGCCCCACTTCCCCGCGCCCCTGAGGAGGGAACCGTGCATCGACTCACTCGTGCGATCGGGCTGGGAGCCGTGCTGAGCCTGCTGGCCAGCTCCATCACCCTGGCGGCCCCGCCACCCAACCTGGACACCCTTGACCCCGGCGGGACCATCACGCTTGAGCAGACCCTGCCGGTCAACATCGTCTTCGTCGGCTACGAGCAGGGCGCCGGAGATACCGACGTCAACGAAGCCGACTTCCTGGGCGGTCTGGCCTCGCGCTACGAAACCATCAACCGCTACCTGGCGTTCTACGGCCTGCCGGCCGACGCCCACGTCAACTTCACGTACGACTACAACCTGGTCTGGGCCGATGGGGACTTCGAGGACGAGTTCTTCGGCTACCTGGGCGGCATCGCCACGCCGGCCGACCTGACGGTATTCCAGGAGGACTACAACGCGCAGGCCAACAACGTCCTGGACGTGACGGACAACCACTTCATCGACGCTCCGTCGGTTGAGCAGTGGCTGGCGGACAACGCTTGGAACGAGCTCGGCGTCGACACGAGCCAGTACACCGTCTTCCTGGTCAACTGGTACGACCGGCCCGACTTCATCCACCACATCTACACCAAGACCGATGAGCCGGATCCGGACACCGGCTACAACTTCGGCGAGCTGCGCGAGACCCGCAAGTTCATCGCCTGGGGCGGCACCACTGCCGACGACGAGGAGAGCGGCCTGGGGTCCACGCACCGCATCTGGTTCTACGACCTGTCGGCCGGTCCCGAGGCCTGGACCGACAACTGGAACGTGGACGACCTCGATCCCTTCGATCCGGGCAACGCGGATGCCGAGTTGCAGTACCGCATGCCGCCGGTCTGGGAGTACGGCAACCTCTCGGGCTACCGCCCCTTCGACGACCTGACCGGGGACCTGGCCAAGGTCACTCGTTACGTGGCCATGGACCTGCTCTTCACCACGTCGCCTCTCTACAAGCCGGCGCTCTCTTCTCCTGCGCTGCCGGACGACATCCAGCTGGACATCAACGCCTTCGACAACGCGGGCGTGGACGTCGCTTCCCTCTTCGATCTGGGGCTGATCAACGCCGAGCTTGGCGAGCTGAAGCCGGACGTTTCCATCAGCAGCGAGCTCACCATTCGGGATCTGGCAGGCAGGCTGGAGGACGTCTACCACTGCTTCGCGGCGGACCAGGACAGCTGCTTCGGCTTCCGGCTCTTCAACATCGCCTTCGGCGACCTGTTCCTGTACTTCAGCGACCATCTGCTGAAGTTCCTGGAGGGCGACTCGGACTACGAGCTGCCGCTCTTCGCCTTCTACGGGGCGGAGGACCTGGAGGCCGGCGGCCTGCTGGGCTTCGCCGACGACGACTGGCGCAGCGGGACCCAGTCCTACGTGTTCGCCTTCGACGACCCGTTCCTGGAGTCGATCGGCTACGGGTTCAGCACGACCACCATCCACGAGGTCGGCCACCACGTGGGCCTGAGCCACCCGCACGACGGGTGGGATTCCGAAGACGGGATCGACTTCGGTCCGGGTGGCGACTTCTACTTCGCATGGTCGGGAGACGAGTCGAACTCGATCATGAGCTACATCGACCTGAACTGGGACTTCAGCCAGTTCGATCGCGACAACATGAACCGGTACATGACGGCCACCTACCTGAACACCGCCAACGCGGTGCTGGCCAAGATCTACGCGTCCCCGCGAGCCGGCAGGGTCTCGGGCCTGCTCACCGATGCCGATGCCGATGCCGCCACCGCGCTGGCCGCCTACGGGTCCTACGACTGGGCGGGGGCGATGCTGGCGGCCGAGGAGGCATTCCGGACCGTGATGGAGGCCGCTGCCGCCATCAACGTCCAGGTCGAGCCGCAGTCGTACCAGGCGGATTACAAGGCTCGCGGCGAGAGCTACGCGTTCGTGGACCCGGTGAACCACCACCGCGGCGAGTAGCGGACCGTTCCCATTCCGAGAGGGTCGGCGCCGCGCGCCGGCCCTCTCGCCTTGTGGCACACCGCGTGCGCTCCGTGACCTGGCATGGATGACGAGCGACGCGACAAGACCCACGACCCTGAGGAGCAGCGACTCCCCGGGGATGACCAGCCGACCGAGCCGTTGGAGGCGCCGGTCGACGAGCGCAGCTACGCGGCATCCGGCGCCGAGTCAGGGGGCGAGTACAACGACGACGGGCCCACCGTCGCCAACCGATCCGGCGACACCATGGGGACCCGCGACGAGGCCCCGCCCGGCGAGGAGCCGGCCAGCGACCCCTACTCCGGCTAGGAGCGCCTCAGGGCTGGACCCTTGCCCCCTCCCGCGGTAAGGTCCGGCAATGGCGTCCACCCTGCCCGACCTCCAGCCCGCCGAGCTTCTCGAGCGGGATCGCCAGCTCGCGGTCCTGGACGAGCTGCTCGCGAGAGCGCGGCAGGCATCGGGCTCGGTGGCGTTCATCGGCGGCGAACCCGGAGCGGGCAAGAGCGCACTCGTCCAGCGCTTCGTGGCGGCCGCC
>DASUSP010000374.1:0-2533 GCA_036375035.1 Candidatus Limnocylindria bacterium | reverse complement strand
CAGGCTGATGAACTCGCCGGCGCGCTTGCTCATGGAGTCCACCTGGCCCTCGCGGATGAAGCGCACCCAGGCGATCAGGATGACCTGCACCGCCTCGCGGTCGTAGCCCATCGCCTCGGCCGCGTTCCGCAGGCGGGCCACGGTGCCGTGGTGGTCGGCGCCCCACAGGTAGATCAGCTCGTCGAAGCCGCGGCTGAACTTCTCGGTCACGTAGCCGATGTCGGAGGCGAAGTAGGTGGGCTGCCCGTTGGAACGGAAGATGACCCGGTCCTTGTCGTCGCCGAAGGCCGTGGAGCGGAACCAGGTGGCGCCCTCCTCCTCGTAGACGTGGCCCGATTCGCGCAGCCGCTCCACCGCGCGCGCCACCCAGCCCTCCTCGTGCAGGGAGCCCTCGCCCTTCCACACGTCGAAGTGGACGCCCAAGCGCTCGAGGCTCTCCTCGATGCCGGCGCGCACGCGCTCCGAGGCCCATCGGCCCAGCACCCACCCGGGATCCTCGTCGCCTGTGATGGCGGCGGCCCACACCTCGTCGGGAACAGCCGCCGCCAGGTCGGCCACGTAGGCCCCGTGGTAACCGTCCTCCGGCACCGGCTCGTCGTTGCGGCGGGCGAGCACACTGAGCCCCAGGTTGCGGACCTGGGCCCCGAAGTCGTTGAAGTAGTACTCGCGCGTCACCTGGTGGCCGACGCCCTCCAGCACTCGGGAGAGCAGGTCCCCCACGAACGCCCCGCGGGCGTTGCCCACCGTCAGCGGGCCGGTGGGGTTGGCGCTGACGAACTCGACGTTGATGCGCTTCGGCTCGCGGACCCGGACGCGGCCGTACTCGGGCCCCGCTTCGCGGATGGCGGCGACCTGGGCGGCCACCCAGCCGGAGTCCAGGCGCAGGTTCAGGAAGCCGGGCGGCGCCACGTTCACCTCGGCGATGCCGTCCGGCGTCCCCAGCTGGGCGCGCAGCGCGTCGGCAATCCGCATCGGGGCGTTCCGAACCACGGGAGCCAGCTGCATGGCGGCGTTGCTGGCGTAGTCGCCGTGCTCCGGGCGCGCCGGGCGCTCCAGGCCGACCGGCGGCAGCTCGGCGTCCTCCGGGACGCGCAGGTCTCCCGCCGCGATGGCGGCATCGCGAGCTTGGGTGATGGCGCCGATCAGGGCGTCGCGCAGGCTGGCCATGGGCGGCCGATTCTAGCGCCCGGCCGGATCTCGGCCAGCCGCCGGCGACCGTCCGGCCGCCGCGCGGCTACATCAGGGTGGTGATATGCCGCACGATCAGGCGCGCGCTGCGCGCCCGCGGGTGGCGCCGCCGGAAGGTGTGAATGACGTACCAGCCGGCAGCCGCGAAGACCATGGCGGCCGCGATGGCCAGCGTCACCAGCGGCGCCTCGGCCGGGGTCGGGATCGCGGCCATGGCGGCCAGCTCCTCGTTCACCTCGGCCGGTGCGGCCACGATGGCGCCAGCCACGGCCTGCGCCTCCTCGCCGCTGGCCGCGAGCTGTGGCGCGTTCAGGCTGCCGGCCCATACGAGGACCGCGACGTAGGCCACGGCCACGAGCCCCCACCCGATGATCCGAGCCGCCGGACCCCGGCGGCCATTCGAACGATGCATGCCCCTCGTCTCCGAAAGAGTCACGTCTGCAGCGCTCGCCTCGCGAGCGCGGTCCCCTCCATCGGGCATGCCAATGCAGAAAGCGTGCCGCGCGTGTGGCGCGCGGGCACCAGCCCGGGTGCGGGCGGGGCTATCGGTCCCTGGTCAGGCGGAGCTCCAGGGCCTGGTCGGGCGAGAAGTCGCGGAGGCCCAGGGCATCGGCCGCGACCTCCAGCAGGGCGCCGGTGGGAGCCAGCCCGATGAGCTCACAGTGGTTGATGTCTGTGCCGGCCTCGAGCGCCAGGCGGCGGATCTCGCGCACGACCCGGCTGATCCCGGTCCGCTGCCAGTCGACCAGGTTCATGCTCACCTGCGCGTAGCGGCGCTCGTTCGGGTTCTCGAGCAGGACGCCCATGGCCTGCACCGCGGGAAGGCCGCCGGACGACTCGCGGATGGCGTGCGCGATGCGCTTGGCGATGGCCAGGTCCTCGGTGTCCAGGTTGACGTTGAAAGCGATGAGTGGCTTGCGGGCGCCCACGGCGATGGCGCCGCCGCGCGGGTGCAGGTGGTGCGGACCGAAGTCCGGCTCGCGCTCCGGGTTGGCGCCGATCTCCGCTTTCAAGCCCTCGTACTGGCCGCGTCGCACGTCGGCCAGGCGCCGGCGCTCGGGGCGCAGGGCGGCCTCGCCGTAGAGGTAGACCGGCAGGTCGAAGAGCTTGGCCACGTTCTCGCCGAAGCGGCGCGCCAGGTCCACGCACTCCTCCAGCCGGGTGTTGCCCAGCGGCACGAAGGGCATCACGTCCACCGCACCGATGCGGGGGTGGGCGCCGGTGTGCTGCCCCATGTCGATGAGCTGCAGCGCGCGGCCGACGGCGGCGGTCGCGGCGCGAACGACCGACTGCGCCTCGCCGGCGAAGGTCACCACGCTGCGGTTGTGCGTCTCATCGCGGGAGT
>DASUSP010000373.1:0-4499 GCA_036375035.1 Candidatus Limnocylindria bacterium | reverse complement strand
GGGGCAGCTCTCCCTGACGGGCGACCTCCGCGGCGGTGAACGACCCGCGGCCGAGCAGCGCGACGTACGCCTTGGCCTCGTAGGTGGTGAGGCCCAGGGCGCTGAGCTGCTGGATGAGCTCGCCCGGCTGTTGCATCGGTCAGGGGAGGCTAGGTACCCACACCGGGTGGTGTCAATTCGCGGGGTCGCGGTGGCATCGGTCATGCGGTACCCTGCACACGTGAACGAGCAAGCGCGCGCCGACGCCTTCTACGCCCACGTTTCGGGCGGCGGCAAGGTGGAGGCGGACGACTGGATGCCCGATGACTACCGCGCCGCGGTGCTCAAGTTCGTGGAGATGCACGCCAACTCGGAGCTGATGGGCGTGCTGCCCGAGCGGGAGTGGATCCTGCGGGCGCCGACGCTGAAGCGGAAGCTGGCGCTCACCTCCAAGGTCCAGGACGAGGTGGGGCACGCCCAGCTGCTCTACCGCGTGGCGGAGGACCTGGGCAAGTCACGCGAGCAGATGCTGGCCGACCTGTTGGCCGGCAAGACCAAGTTCCACAACGTCTTCCACTACCCGACCGCGTCGTGGGGGGACGTGGGCATCATCGCCTGGCTGGTGGACGCGGCGGCAATCGTCTCGCAGCAGGCCCTGCGCGACTCCTCCTACGCACCGTACGCGCGCACCATGAAGAAGATCTGCTGGGAAGAAAGCGTCCACATCATGCACGGGCGCGACGTGGTGCTCACGCTCATGAACGGGACCGACGCCCAGCGCGCCATGGTCCAGGACGCCCTGGACCGATGGTGGGGCCCGCTGATGCAGATGCACGGCCCGCCAACCGATCCCGCCAAGGACCGCGACCTGATCTGGAAGATCAAGGCCAAGGGCAACGAGCAGCTGCGCCAGGAGTTCCTCTCCATCTACGTGCCGCGCATCCTGGAGCTGGGGCTGACCATCCCGGACCCGGAGCTGCGCTACGACGAGGCCGAGGGACGCTGGCACTACACCGAGCCGGACTGGGCGGAGCTCAAGCACGTGGTCACCGGTCATGGACCGATGTCGCAGGAACGGCTCCAGTTCCGGCGCGACGCGCGCGACGTCACGCAGTGGGTGCGCGACGCGATCATCGGGCCGCAGGCGGTCGCCGCCGCATAGGCGGCATGAAGCTCTACCGCGACCTCGCCGGCTGGTTCCATCTCCTCACCGCGCCGGAGGACTACGCGGAGGAGGCGGCCGCCTACGTCGCCCTCATCCGGCGCCATGCCCGCCACCCGGTGGAGACGCTCCTGGAGCTGGGCGCCGGCGGGGGCAACAACGCGAGCCACTACAAGGCGCACTTCCGCGCGACCCTCACCGACATCTCGCCCGAGATGCTCGAGATCGGCCGGCGGCTCAACCCGGAGTGCGAGCATCGGCTGGGTGACATGCGCAGCCTGCGCCTCGGCCAGGAGTTCGACGCGGTGCTGGTCCACGACGCGGTGATGTACATGACAACCGAGGCCGACCTGCGCGCCGCGATGGAGACCGCCTTCACGCACCTGGCTCCCGGCGGGGTGGCGCTGTTCGTGCCCGACGTCGTCCGCGAGAGCTTCCTGCCGGCCACCTCCCACGGCGGCCATGACGGGGAGAGGCGCTCGCTGCGCTACCTGGAATGGACGCGCGACCTGGACCCCGACGACACGACCTACGAGGTCGACTTCGCCCTGCTGCTCTCCGAGGAGGGACAGCAGACCCGCTTCGAGCACGACCGGCACGTGTTCGGCCTCTTCGCCGAGGCCGACTGGATGGGCTGGCTGGAGGCGGCCGGCTTCGAGGCCTCGCTCCACCGGGAGCGGCTGAGCGACGGCACCACGCTCGAGGTGTTCGTTGCGGTCCGCCCGGCCTGAGCGGCACAAGCCAGCTGATGGTCAGCTCCGGCGCGCTCACGCTCGCAGGCTCGTTTGGTCCAACGCTCACCGGCGAGGCATTGTTCAACCCAGAGCATGTCCTCTGGAGCAATGCTCACTTGGCGGAACGTTGTGGCCGCCACCGGCCGTCCGAGGATCCGTTTCGTGCCCAGGCTGGCCCGCCCACGGGCGCGACGGAGCCCACAACGCCTCGCCACGGCCCCATGTTCAATTCCCGGCGCCCCGCGCGGAAGACCGCTCTGCCGGCGAGCAATGTGAGGCAAGGGCGAGGGGCGCGCGGTACGCTGGACGCGTGACATCGTCGAAAGATCGCGTCTGGGAGGTCTTCCGCCAGGAGGCGGAGGGCGACCCGATGGTGCACGGCGGCAGCGTCCGGGCTCCGGACGAGGAGCTGGCCATGCACTACGCCCGCGAGTTCTACGGCCGCCGCCAGGAGAGCCACCGGCTGTGGGTCGTGCCTCGCGAGTCGATCGTGGAGCTGGACGACCCGGACCTGCTCAACCCGCCGTTCGATCGGTCCTTCAAGCGCCCGGGCGGCTACATCATCAAGCACAAGCTGGAGGCGGCCAAGGCCCGCGCCAGGGGAGTGCCCGGTGGATGACGCCGTCCGCGAGGCGCTTGCCGAGCTGCTGCTGAGCCTGGCGGACGACGAGTTCGTGCTCGGCTACTGGGACTCCGAGTGGACCGGCATCGCGCCCATCCTGGAGGAGGATGTTGCCATGAGCTCGGTCAGCCAGGACGAGATCGGGCACGCCAAGGCGTGGTACGAGGTGCTCGCCGCCCTGACCGATGACGACGCCGACCGGATCGCGTACGGCCGCTCGCCGGAGGAGTACCGCCACGCCGCCCTGATGAACCACGCCCGCACCGACTGGGCCTTCACCGTCGCCCGCCGCTTCCTGTACGAGCACGCCGATGCGGTCCGCCTCGAGTCGCTCGCCCGCTCGTCCCACGCCCCGGTGGCGGATCTGGCGACCAAGATGCGGCGCGAGGAGACCTACCACCTGATGCACTTCGACGTGTGGCTGCGCCGCCTTGCCGAGGCCGGCGGCGAGGCCCGGGACCGCCTGGCCGCGGCGCTGGAGCGGCTCTGGCCGGATGCCGCAACCGTCTTCGCGTCGCTCTCCGGCGAGGCGCTCCTGGTCGAGGCGGGGATCCTGCCTGAGCCGATGGACGCGCTGCGCGGCCGTTGGCTGGAGCGGGTGGTGCCGACCTGCGAGGCGCTGGGCCTTCCCACCGCCGGCCCCGACGTGCTGCCCGGCCCGGACGGACGGACGCGACGCACCGATGACTTCGCGTGGCTCCACGGCGAGCTGACGATGGTGGCGCGCTCCGAAAAGGCCGCGACGTGGTAGGCCCCACGACGGCTCGTGACGCGCGCGAGCTGGTGGTCTGGTCGGCCCTGGACGAGGTGGCCGACCCGGAGATCCCGGCGGTGAGCGTGGTGGAGCTGGGCGTGATCGGCGGGGTGGCCTTCGAGCCGCGCGCCGAGGGAGGGGAGCGACTGCGCGTGGAGCTGCTGCCCACCTTTGTCGGTTGTCCGGCCATCGGGGTCATGCAGGAGCAGATCGGGGAACGGCTGCGCGCCCTGGACCTGGTCGAGGAGGTGCGCGTCGACGTCAGCTTCTCCCAGCCGTGGACGTCCGACCGCATCTCGCCGGAGGGGCGGGAGAAGCTGCGGGGGAGCGGCTTCGCGCCACCGGTGGTCATCGGTCCCACCTTTGACGGCGAGGAGCTGCAGGTGATGCTGGCCGCCGCCGAGTGCCCGTACTGCGGATCCCGCAACACGACGCTGGAGAACCCGTTCGGACCCACGCTGTGCCGGGCGATCTACCACTGCGCCGATTGTCGCCAGCCGTTCGAGCAGTTCAAATCGGTCTGAAAGGCCCTCGACAGATCCGGGTGGCGTCGGCCAACGTAGCGACCACGATGGACACTTCACGATTCCGGCGCCTGCGCTGGTACAACCTGGTCATGGGGGCGATCCACGCCGCGCAGGGAGCGGTGATCCTCTTGCTCTCCAACGACTTCTCCCTGCCCGTGACGGCCACCTTCATGGAGGGGCCACCGGGCACCGCCGGCGTGCTGCGCGAGCTGTTCACGCTTCCGCTGGGACCGGCGGTGGCCGCGTTCCTGTTCCTGAGCGCCGCGGCGCACTGGATCCTCGCCGCGCCCGGCGTCTTCGGCTGGTACCGGGACAGCCTGGAGCGCAACCGCAACTACGCGCGCTGGGTGGAGTACTCGCTCAGCTCCTCGCTGATGATCGTGCTGATCGCCATGATCACCGGCATCAGCGACGTGGCGGCGCTCATCGCGCTGTTCGGGGTCAACGCCAGCATGATCCTGTTCGGCTGGCTGATGGAGCGCTACGAGGAGCCGGGACGGCCCGACTGGATCAGCTTCATCTTCGGCTGCATCGCCGGGGCGGTGCCCTGGATCGCCATCGGCATCTACCTGTGGGGCCCGGGCAGCTCCGCGGAGCCGCCGGCGTTCGTGTACGCGATCTTCGTCTCGCTGTTCGTGTTCTTCAACAGCTTCGCGCTCAACATGGTGCTGCAGTACCGGCGCGTGGGGCCGTGGAAGAGCTACCTGTTCGGCGAGAGCGC
>DASUSP010000372.1:0-6072 GCA_036375035.1 Candidatus Limnocylindria bacterium | reverse complement strand
GAGGCATCTCCCGATGGTGCCGCGTCACGGACCGATGGGCGACCGCGCCGATCGGTCCGCGCGCCTGAGGGTTTGGTCTTCTTTCGCACGGCACGCGATCACGCGGGAGTCGCCTGCCGCTCGCCGACAAGTCTAGCAGGGGCGTCCGGCACCTTCCGGCGGTCCGTTCTGGGCCGGTGGGTACCGCGGCGCTCCGGGTGGCCAGCTCCGATGGGATTGACCAGTGGGTGGTGACATCAATCACGATGTGCCGCTCGGGGGCCGGCTTCGCAACGTTTCCTGGTCGATCTCGACCACCGGCTGGTGAAATCGCCAAGGAGCTGAGACATCTTGATCGTTATCACCACGGGCTGGCGCATTCGCGGGGACGGCCGGCTCCCACACGTTCAGCGGCCAAGCCAGGCGGCCTCGACCAGGACCTGGAGCCCGTCGCTCACCAGCGCGTGCCCTCCCAGCAGGACCGGGACCGATGCCCTCGCTGCCGCCTCGGTGAGCTCACGGAGCCAGGGCGTCGCCACCTGCGCGTGGTCTGCGAAGTCCGATGCGAAGCGCTCCTCCTGCGGCGGCCAGGCCGCCGCGTCCGCGGAGCCGGCCAGCGCCGCCATCACGACCCGGGTGTCGAGCACCACCGCGTCGGCCAGCGACGCCAGCTGCGCCACCAGGTCAGCCGGACCCAGCCGCTCCACCCACGCGGCGAGCAGCGATCGCGGCCGTTGCTCACGGGCGGAGCGCATGCCGCGCTCCTCGACGAAGGCGCGCACGCGGCAAGCCGTCTCCGACTCGAGGCGGAGGAGCCCGGCAGCCGGGATGCGACCCGCCACCACGAGCTCGCCGGCCCGGTCGCGGATCACCTCGCCGAGCGCTTCGAGATGCGGCACCTCGAGCCGTCTTCCCCCCGGCAGCGTCGCCATCTCGAGGAAGCCAGTGACGCTGCCGTCCACCGCCCGGGTGCCCGACAGCCGGGTGGCGAGGCGCAGGAGTGCGAGGTCGAGCGGCGTGTCGACATCGAAACGCGACCACGCCACGGCGCGCAGGTCGCGCGACGCGAAGCCGGCCTCCTCCAGTACGCGGACCGCGGCGTTGTCGGTGTCCGCCGCCTCGAGCGCGGCGAGCGCGAGGTCCGGGTCGCCGGCGACGACGAAGGCATCGGCGCTGAAGCGGTTGTTGGCGACCACCTCGCCCGGGATTGGCGAAAGGAGGTCGTCGAGCAGGGCATCTCCGGCCAGCGCCAACGAGCCGGCTCCGGCATAGCCGATGGCGTCGGCGGGCCCAGCGGCATCGGCGAGTGCCGCGCGCATGGCGGCCGCGTACCAGCGGCCCCAGTGGAAGCGGTCCTCGTCGGGGTCGGCGCGCGGAACGAGCCGGGCGACCGCCGCTCCCTGGGCCCCCAGCCGCCGGGACAGCTCCGCGGCCAGCAGCGCCTGGCCGGTGAGCGCGACCGCCGCATACGAGCCGAACGCCGCATCGCCGCCGCCCGGATCGACCACGCCGACAAGCGGCGCCGGGCGCGGCCGCTCAGTCATCGCCGATGAGGCCGTGGAGCTGCTCAAGGTGCATGAGGTCGTGGACGCCTGCGAAGAGGAGCCACTCCCCGCAGCGCAGCCGGCCAACCAGCGGGTGCTCGAGCGGGCAGGGCTCGGCCTCGTGGCCGGCGATCGCGGCCGCGGACGCGGCCATGGCGCGGCGCGACTTCTCAAGGTAGGTCGCCAGCAGCTCGCGGGTGGCGTCCGCGGGACCGGGGACGCCGGGCGTGACGACCGGCGCCTCGGCCGGCCACTCGCCGCGGGCGGCCAGCGCTCCGGCGTGCGTCAGCCAGCGACGCGCGGCGGTGGTGTGGGCGAAGGCCTGGGCCACGTTCCAGTCCTCCTCGCCACCGGGCGCGCGCAGCTGCTCCTCCGAGCTCGCGGCCAGCGCATCGGCCAGGGCGTCGGCCACCGCCTCCTGCTGCGCCAGGACGGCCGCTGCCGTCCCTGGCCCGGCCCGGCGTCGGATCTCGCGGCGGAAGCGCAACGGGCCGTCGTCGATGGCCAGCCACACGGCCACGACGTCGGGAGCGCGGGTATGGAGGGCCTCCAGCCAGGCGGGCGGAGGCATCGGTCTGAACCCTAGAGGCGCTCGAAGCGCTCGACCGGGAGGACGAAGACGGTGGCGCCGCCGACCTCGACCTCGACCGGGTACGGCATGTAGAACTCGCCGGGCTCCATGATCGGGGGCATCGGGTTCACGAACTGGCGGCGCGAGTGGCAGTTGGCGCTGATCAGCTCCAGCACTGCGTCGACCTGGTCGTCCTCCACGCCCACCAGGATGGTGGCGTTGCCCTGCTTGAGGAAGCCGCCGGAGGAGTGCAGCCGCGTGGCGCGGAACTCGCGTTCGAGGAGGGCGTCGACCAGCGTTCCGGCATCCTCGTTGTGCACGATCGCGGTGACGAGCTTCATCGGGGCGGGCTCCTCGTCTTCGGTGGGCGACTTTGCGCGGGCCGAGCCGATTATGCCGCAGCCGCGGCCCGGCGGGTGCATGCTGTGCCCAGTACGCATCGGACGGAGGAGACGGTATGCATTCCGAGCGGCGTTCCGGGGCCGTCATCGCGGCCACGTGGCTGATCGGCCTGGGGCTGGTCTTTCTGCTCCAGCGCGGCCTGGACCTGACGTGGGGGCAGGCATGGCCGATGTTCGTGGTGCTGGCCGGCATCGGCGGCCTGGTCTCCGTGCTGGTCGGCGCGCGCGGTGGGGTGCCGCTCGCGGCGCTGGCCTGGCCAGTCTTCCTGCTGGTGGTGGGGATCCTGTTCCTGCTGAGCACGACCGGCGTCCTCGGCGTCGAGCTGGGGGAGCTGGTCGCGCGCTGGTGGCCGGTGGCGCTGATCGTACTGGGCGTCTGGTTCCTGCTGGCCGCCGCGTGGCCGTGGGGCCGGCAGCCTCGCGCCCAGGACTCGCTGGCGTTGCCGCTGGAGGGCGCGGCGGAGGCGAGCGTCAAGGTCCGTTTCGGCGGCGGGGAGCTGGCGATCGGTGCTGCCCCGGATGGCAGTCTGCTCACCGGGGAGCTGGAGGGCGCGCCGGCCAACTACCGGACCAACGGGCCGGGCGCGGTCGAGATCTGGCCCGAATCGCCAGCCAGCTGGCGCTGGGACGGGAGTGCCACCTGGCGGCTCGGCCTCACCGCCGAGGTGCCGCTCGACCTGCAGGTGGAGTCCGGCGCAGCCCGCCAGCAGCTGGACCTCTCGAGCCTGCGGCTGCGCAGCCTGCGGGTGGCAACCGGCGCCAGTGATACCCGCGTCCTGCTGCCGCGCTCCGCCGGGCACACCGCCGTCCGGGTGGAGGGCGGCGCGGCGGCCGTCGTCCTGGAGGTGCCCGCCGGTGTGGCGGCCAGCATCCGCAGCCGGATGGCGCTGGGCAGCACCCGGGTGGACGAGACGAGCTTCCCGCGCGCCGGGGACCGATGGGAGTCGCCGGACTTCGCCACCGCCGCGAACCGGGTCGAGATCGAGATCCAGGGCGGCGTTGGGTCCGCGAAGGTCGTGGCCGGGAGCTGAGGGCCCGGTCACTCATGCCGTCCTGAACACCTCGCGGACCTCGGCGCGGAGGAGGTACCAGGCGATCGCCGCCGACAGGGCGATGCCGATGACGACCTCCGGCAGGCTCGCCCTGCCGCCCGCCCAGCGAAGCAGGACCTGGATCGCGCCAAGCGCCTGGACCGCCAGGCCCAGGCCCCACGCCCAGGGCCGGAGATCCCACAGGCCGTAGGCCAGGAGCAGGCTCAGGGCCGCATACCCGAGCGCCACCAGTCCCGCGGCGAAGATGGCCCCGGTCCAGCCGCCTAAGGCAGTGCCGCCGACGGTCAGTAGCGCCAGCGCCCCCAGCAGGCCGTACATGCCGGCAATGGCGGCCACCACCGCCAGCACGGCGACTCCTGGGGGTCGATTCATGGTCGTCAGCGCTCTGGATGCACCATCCACACGTTGGGCTCCCAGTAGCTGCCCAGGTCCGCTTCGCAGTCAATATGCACCGTGGCCAGGCCCGCCGGAAAGACGTAGTCGCCGCTCTCCGGGAATGCCATCGCCGTCCAGCGCTCCCATTCCGCCACGCTGCCGGTGATGCGAAGCGAGCGAGGCAGGGGGGTCGAGACCCGGGCGCCCAGCCGCTCGTGGATGCGCATCCAGGGATCGAGCAACTGCCCGTCCTGGCGCCGCCAGGTGACGTAGCGCTCGATGGAGGTCAGCGGGTAGCGCTCCTTCCAGGACGGGCGCACCGGCGCCACGAACCGCCGCAGGCCGTGCCGTTGCGCGATCTCCCGCATCCCCACCAGCAGTCGCTCCGCAATACCGCGGCCTCGGGACTCCCGCGGGCTCTCGGCGGCGAGGGCGCACAACGTGTCGGCCGGCACGCCCGCGCGCAGCTGCTCGAACGCCAGCGCGATGGCGGCGTCGAAGCTCGGCGGGAGCGTCGCCTCGTCGCCGTCCCAACGCATCGGCGCAGTATGTCCCTCGGCCACCACCGTGTCCGAACTCGCCTCGTAGAGCACGAACTGGTATTCCGCCATCTCCTCGTCAAGCAGCGGCCACCACCGGTTCACGACATCGCCGTGGAGGTTGTACTCGGGCCAGACTGAAGCCGAGTCGACCCCCCGTTCCCACAGGTCGGGTCGCTCCGCGGCGGTGTGGAGCGTCAGCGGCTGGGCCGCCTCGCTCACCGATCCGCCCCGAACACGACCGGCTCAACCACGTCGCGCACCCGCTGGTCCGTCTCCTCCACGCTGCCCGAGCCGTCGACGACCCTGAAGCGTTGCGGCTCGGCGGCCGCCAGCTCCAGGTAGGCGGCGCGCACCGTCTCGAAGAACTCGACGCTCTGCGTGTCCTCGAAGCGGTTCCACTCGCCGCGCCGCTTGCGGCCGAGCCCAACCTCCACCGGCACGTCGATCAGGATGGTGAGGTCCGGCAGCGTGTCGTAGGTCGCGAAGCGCTGCAGCCAGCGCATCTGCTCCGGGTCGTTGCCGTAGCCCGCGCCCTGGTAGGCCAGCGAGGAGTCCAGGTAGCGGGCGCAGACCACGTGCTGCCCGCGCTCCAGGGCCGGGAGGATCAGCCGCGCAGTGTGCTGGGCGCGGGCGGCGGCGTAGAGCAGGGCATCGGCACGGACGTCCAGGTCGTCGGAGACGTCGCGCATGTGCAGCACGATCCGCCGCACCTCCTCGCCCAGCCGCGTTCCCCCTGGCTCGGCGGTCAGCACCACCTCGTTGCCGCGGCCCCGCAGCCAGTCGGCCAGGTGCCGCGCGGCGGTGGTCTTGCCGCTCCCTTCGGAGCCCTCCAGCGTGATAAACCGGCCGCGACGAGCGGCCGTCATCGGGCCGTCGCCTTCAACGCCAGGCACGACCCTCGTCGGGGAGGAGCTCCACCCTGCGGTTCGGCTCGGCCCCGCGGGATCGCGACATCAGGTTGTTGCGCTCAGCCATCTGGTGCTGCAGGCGCCGGATGTAGGCGTTCTGCGGATGCAGCTCCAGGGGCCTGCCCGAGGCCTGCACCAGCCCGATGGCCTCGGCGGTCTCGCGCAGGGCCGCCTCGGAGGGATCGGCCTCCAGGTCGAAGAGCGAGGCGAGCATGTTCTGCATCTGCAGGATGGTGTTGGTCTTGAGCACGTAGATGGGGATGCCGTTCGACTCGGCGTCGCGCAGGGACGATGGCTTGCGGCGGTAGTAGTTGCGCAGGGTGACGACCGCATCGGCCTCGTCCAGCTCCCGGGCCACGGTGACCGGCACGCCCAGCTCCCGCACCGCCTGCTCCAGCCGCTTGCTGCTGACGCCGAAGGCGAACAGGCTCATGGGCCGATGGTTGCGCACGGCCGCGTTCGGCGGCCGGCTGGCCCCGACCTGGCGATCGACCCGGGCCGACGATGCTTCCTCACGGTCGATGGCGCCGCGCGGGTCCCAGCCGTCGTCCGACTCGGCGCTGCCCCCTCCGCCTCCGCCTCCGCCGCTCAGCCGCTCGCCGGGGAGCGCGCGACCGCGGCCCGATCCGCGGCCGGGCAGCGGCCGCAGCCCGGCTCCGCCAAAGGTTCCACCGGCGCCGGCGCGGCCGCGCGAGAAGGC
>DASUSP010000371.1:0-21106 GCA_036375035.1 Candidatus Limnocylindria bacterium | reverse complement strand
GCCACGCGCGGAATGGGCACGCGGGCCTTGACCCGTGAGCCGCCCCCCGGGCGCGGCACGATGTGCAGCTCACCGCCGATCCGCTCCGCTCGCTGGCGCATGCCGACCAGGCCCAGGTGGCCCCGCGGAACGGCGACGGGGTCGAAGCCGACGCCGTCGTCCTCCACCACCAGCCGCAGCTCCCTGCCGACCTGGCCGAGGAAGATGCGCGCGTGCTCGGCATTCGCATGCTTCACGACGTTGTGCAACGCCTCCTGCGCGATGCGGTACAGCGACTCCTCGACGTCAATCGGCAGCCGCTCCTCGTAGTCCACCTCGACGCTCACCGACATGCCCGTCCTGCTCTGCACCGCCGCGCCGTGATTGCGCAGCGCCTGTGCCAGGCCGTCGGTCTCCAGGCCCTGCGGCCGCAGCTCGAAGATCAGCGTCCGCATCTCGGCCAGGGCGTCCTTCTGCAGCTCCCGCAGCTCCGTCAGCTTCTGGCGCGCGGCCTCCGGGTCGCGATCGAGCAGCAGCTCCAGGGCGCGTGCGGTGAGGCCCATGCTGAACAGCGCCTGCGTCACCGAATCGTGCAGCTCGCGGGCCAGGTTGGCGCGCTCCTCGTTGGCCGCCAGCGCGGCGGCCTGGCGCCGCAGGTCCTGCTCCAGGCGCTCCCGCTCCCGGATGTCGCGGATCGAGCCCTGCGCCCCGGCGAACCGGCCGTCGACAACGGTGCCCACCATGTTCACCTCGGCCGCCATGCTGCCGCCGCCGGCGAGGCGCAGCTCCACCCGCAGCTGCACGTCCTCGGTGGGCCGCTCCTGGATCGCCTGCCAGGCGGCCGCGCCCGCGGCCATCGACTCCTCGGTGATCATGTGGCGCCAGTGGCGATCGAGCAGCTCATCGGGACGGATCCCGGTCATGCGTTCCAGCGACTCACCCAGGTACGTGAAGATCCCCTCGCTGTCCACCGCCCAGACCAGGTCCGGCGAGTGGTCGACCAGGTTGCGGTAGCCGCGCTCCGACTGCTGCAGCTGCTCGAGCAGGCGCGCGTTGGTGATGGCCACCGATGCCTGCGCGGCCAGAGCGCCCAGCAGCTCGGCGTCGTCCGCGCTGAAGGCGTGGGGCCGCGCGGACTGCACGGTGAGCGTGCCGAGCGGCTCGTCGCCGGTGGTCATCGGCGCCGACATCACCGAGCGCATCCCACGCCGCTTGATGTACTCGTCCAGCTCCGCCACGTGCGGGATCGCGGGATCGGAAAGATAGTCGCCCGTGCGCACGACGCGGCGCTCGGCGAGGGCGGTCCCCGAGATGCCCTGTCCCGGGACGACGGTCACGTCGTCCAGCGGTTCGTCGGCCGGGGCATGGGAGACTGCCCAGTCGAGCAGGTTCCGCGAGGTGCTCAGCGGATTGACCAGCGCCAGGTCGGCGTCCAGGAGCCGGTAGGCCTCGTCCACGGTGCGCTGCAGGATCACGGCCGGGTCGCGCAGCGAGGTGATCTGGGTGGCGATGGCCGACAGCGATCGCTGCGCCTCCACCAGGCGCGAGAGCTCCTCGGCGGCCTGCTGCATCTCAGCGTACAGCCGCGCGTTGTTCTGCACGATCGCCGCGTGGCTGGCCAGCGCGCCCAACAGCTCCGCGTCCGCGGGGCCGAAGGCGTTCGCCCGCCGCGCGTGCACGGTGAGGGTGCCCATCGGCTCGTCCTCGATGATCAGCGGCGCCGACATCTGGGAGCGGAAGCCATGCTCGCGGATCCAGTCATCAGCCGCCGCAGCGTGGACGAAGCCCTCGTCCTCCAGGTAGTTGCCCGTCCACCGCACCCGGACCTCGGAGATCGCCGCCCCCGCAACGCCGGCGCCCTTGGAGAGCCGGGACTCGGGCACCAGCGACAGGTCGTCGGGGGCGAGGTCGTAGAGCTGGTCGCTGCCCGTGTCGAGCTGGTTGATCACCGCGTGGTCGGCCTGCAGCAGGCGCTGCGCGGCCTCCACTGTGCGTCGCAGGACGGTTCCCGGGTCGCGAATGGTGCTGATCTCGGTCGCCAGCGTGGCCAGGGTCCGCTGCGCCTCGACCGAGTGCGCCAGCTCCTCGGCCTGCTGGCGCAGGCTGGCCTCCAGCCGCGCCCGCTCGCTGATGTCGCGGGTGGCGCCATGGATCCCGGCGAAGGCACCGTCATCGGTGCGCCCCAGTGCCACGGTCTCGACCGCCACGTGGTGGCCGTCACGGTGCAGCACCCGGAATTCAGCACGTTGCTCGTCGAGCGGCTCGGTTCGGAAGCGGTCGAAGATGGCCCCCAGCGCCTCGCGCTCCTCGGGCACCACCAGTGACAGGAATGGCTGGCCGATAAGCTCCGAGGCGCTCCGCCCGGTGAGCATCTCGCTCGCCTCGGAGAGGTAGGTCAGGTTGCCGTCGGCATCGGTCTCGAACACCTGGTCCGGGGAGTGGTCGACCAGGAACCGGTAGCGGCGCTCGCTGTCGCGCAGCTTGGCGTAGAGGCCGGCGTTGCGCGCCGCGATGGCGCCCTGCCCGGCCAGCTCCTCCAGCAGGGCCACGTCGCGCGGATCGATGGCCCGCGGCTCGCGGTAGGTGATGGCCAGCGTCCCGATCACCTCGCCTCGGGCGCCGCGCAGCGGTGCGACCGCCACGGCGCCCAGCTCCAGCCGGCTTGGTGACTCGTCGTCGGGGTCGTGCGGGATGCGAGGGTCGGTGTCGTAGTCATCGGTCCAGATCGGCTCGCCGGTCTTGGCGGCGAGCCCGTTGATGCCGCCGCCCACCGGGAAGCGGCGAGTGCGCAGCCAGGCGCGGGTCTCCGGCGCCGTGTCGCCGGCCATGACCATCGGGGTCAGGGTCTGGCCGTCCTCGTCCATCAGGGTCAGGTGCGCTCCGTCGGACCCGAGCAGCCGCTTCGACGCGTCGACCACCTGCTGCAGGGTCTCGGCCGGGTCGTCCACCTCGGCGATGCGACGCGCGATCTCGCCCAGCGTGCGCTGCACATCGAGCAGGCGCTCCAGCTCCTCCGTCTGGCGGCGGAGGTCAGTCTCGAGCGCCACGCGCTCGCGGATGTCCCGCACCGATCCATGAGCGCCGGCGAACTCACCGTCGACGGTCCGGCCGACAGCGTTGATCTCCATTGGCAGGTGGGTCCCGTCGCGGTGCATCAGGGTCAGGCGGTACTGCTGCCGGCGCTCGGGCTCCTCCTGCGCCCGCTGCCAGTGCTCCATCACCACCGGCAGCGCCTCGGGTGCGATCAGCTCGGAGAAATGGCGGCCGACCAGCTCCTCTGGCTTCCAGCCGATCAGCTGCTCGCAGGTGTCCGACAGGTAGGTCAGGTAGCCGTCTCGGTCGGCGGTGAAGATCAGGTCTGGCGAGTTGTCGACCAGGAACCGATAGCGACGCCCGGCCTCGGTCACCTGCTCGTAGAGCCGCGCGTTGGCGATGGCGATGGCGCCGATGTCACCGAGGCCCTGCAGCAGCTCGATCTGCTCCTCGCTGATGTCCCGCGGCTCCTCGTACGAGATCGCCAGCGTCCCGAACACCTCGCCCCCGGGGGCGCGCAGGGGAGCCACCGCCATGGCGCGCAGCCCCATCCGGTTGGCGACCGATTGGTCGTCCGGGGTGTGCGGGATGCGTCGGTCGACCAGGTAGTCGCGCGTCCAGACCGGCTCTCCGTGCTGCGCGGCAAGCCCGTTCATGCCCCCGCCGATCGGGAACTCCTGCGCGGACAGCCAGGCCCGGGTGGCCTCGTCCATGCCGCCAGCGATGACGTGGGGGCGCAGGATCGGCCGGTCGGGATCGCGAAGAGTGAGGTGCGCGCCGTCGGAGCCGAGCAGGCGCGTGGCGGCATCGACCACGTGCTGCAGGACTTCGTCCGGGTCGCGGATGGCCGTGATGCGGGCGGCGATGGCGTGCAGCGTCTTCTGCGTCTCCACCCGCAGCGCCAGCTCCTCCGCCTGCGCCCGGAGGCTCTGCTCCAGGCGGGCAAGCTCGGTGATGTCGCGCATCGAGCCGTGGGCCCCGGCGCTGCGGCCGTCCACCAGCCGCTCCCGCCCGCGCAGCTCGACGGTCGCCACGGGGCCGGCGCGGCGCCGCACCCGGAAGCGCGCCCGGCGTTCAGGGTCGCCCTCCTTCTGCGACTGGCGCCAGGCTCGCTCGAACTCGTCGCGGTCCTCGGGCTCGACGATCTCCGACCAATGCTGCCCCAGCAGCTCGTCCGTGCGCCGGCCGGTGAGCTGTTCCACCGTCTCGGACAGGAACGTGAAGTGGCCCGAGGCATTGGTGGCCCAGACGACATCCGGCGACCCCTCGACGAGGTTGCGGTAGCGCTGCTCGGAGGCCGCCAGTTGGGCCATCAGGCGCTGGTTGGCGATCGCCGCCGCGGCGTGGTCGGCAAGGGCGCGCAGCAGCGCGATCTCCGCCTCGGTGAACGCGGCCGGCCGCGACGAATAGGCGCCCATCGCCCCGATCGGCCGTCCACCGGACGTCAGCGGCGCCACCGCCATGGAGCGCATGTTGGCCGCCGTGACGATGCGGTCGGCCACGGGCGAGTGCGTGAAGCGCCGGTCAGCCGGGTAGTCGTCGGTGACGGTGAGCTTCCCGGTGGCCACGGCCGTGCCGAACATGCCGGTGCCCACCGGCAGGGTCAGGTCCCGGATCAGTCGCCGCGCCTCGGAGTCTGTGATTCCCGCGTCGTGCGCGAAGCGCAGCTGGCCACTGGCCTCGTCGACCAGGTAGATCATCGCCCCGTCCGCGTCCAGCAGACGGGCCACCTCCGTGACGGCGGCCTGCAGCAGCTCGGAGTCGGCCGTCATGGCGTGAGCATACGGGGAACCCGCCAGGGCCGTCGCGGATCAGCCGGGCTCGATCAGCTTGTGCTCGACCGCCCACAGGGCGGCCTGGGTCCGGCTGGCGAGCCCCAGCTTGCCCAGGATGTTGCTGACGTGCGTCCGGGCCGTGCGCTCGGTGATCGACAGCTCGTAGGCGATCTCCTTGTTGGAGGCCCCCTTGCCCAGCTGGGCCAGGACCTCCTTCTCGCGCGGGGTCAGCGGCTCGACGGGCTCGGTCTCCTTGCGGCTTCGCATCCGCTGGGCCAGCAGGCGCGCGACGGCGGCGTCCAGGTGCACCTCGCCGGCGTGCGCGGCGCGGATCGCGGCGGCCACCTCCTCGGCGTCGGCGTCCTTGAGCAGGTAGCCCGATGCGCCCGCTTCCAGGGCGGTGGTGACCTTCTCCTCCTCGATGAAGCTGGTCACCGCGATGATCTCGATCCCGGGGTTGTCCTGCTTGATCCGGGCGATGGCGGTCAGGCCGTCCATGTTCGGCATCAGCAGGTCCATCAGGATCACGTCGGGCGTCAGCTCGGCGGCCAGCTTGACCCCGATGGCGCCGTCGCCCGCCTCGCCTACGACCTCGATGTCCGGCTGGAGCTCCAGGAAGCCGCGCAGCCCGCGTCGGACGACCTCGTGGTCGTCCACCAGCATCACGCGGATGCGCTCGTGCTCGTCGTTCACGCCCTGAGCATACCGCCTCTGAGCGGCGTTCCGGCCGAATGACGTACGCGCGCCTGCGTCGAACAGCGGGGCGATTTCGGGATCGACGGCCGGTGGCCGCGGCCGGGATCGGGCGCAGACTTCGCACATCGGACCGAGAGCCACCCGCCCCGGCCGATGGAAAGGAGGTCAACCGAATGTTCGCGACTCACTTCATCACCGACGCAGCGGTCTTCCCGCCGCTGCCGCCTCGCGGCGGTTTCGGCCTCCAGCCGGGCGACGAGAAGCCGGCTGAGGGACGCAAGGCGGGCCTGATCGCCAGCCTCCGCGGCCTGTTCGGCTCGCAGGCGTCGGCTCAGCTCTCGTCCTCGCGCGGCTACGGCCGCTGAGGCACGGCTCACCGGGGAGGTGGAGAGATCCACCTCCCTTCTTCGTGCCCGCTAGTCTTCCGCCGTGCACCTTGTGCTGATCGGCCTGGGGGGGTTCGCCGGCGCCGTCGCGCGCTACCTCGTCGACGGGTGGGCGTCGACGCTCACCCGCGGGGCGTTCCCGTGGGGCACGCTCACCGTCAACCTGACCGGCAGCTTCGCCCTGGGCGTCCTGTTCGCGCTGGCCGTCGAGCGCGCCCTGCTGCCGGCGGAGATCCGCGGGCCCGTCCTGATCGGGTTCATCGGTTCCTACACCACCTTCAGCACCCTGGCCCTCGAGTCGTGGCGCATGCTTGAGGATGGAGCGACGCTCCAGGCGGTGGCCAACCTGGGCGGCTCGGTGGTCCTGGGCGTCCTGGCCGTGGTGCTGGGCATCGGCCTCGGGAGGGTCCTGGCATGAAGATCGAGGGGCAGGGTCTGCTGGTCCGCATCTACATCGGTGAGAGCGACAGCCACGAGGGCCGGCCGCTCTACCAGGCGGTGGTCGAGCGCATGCGCGAGCTGGGGCTCGCCGGCGCCACCGTCCTGCGCGGCATCGAGGGCTTCGGCGCGCACGCCCGGCTGCACACCACGCGGCTGCTGCGCCTGTCCGAGGACCTGCCGATCCTGATCGAGCTGGTCGACACCGAGGAGCGCATCCGTGCCGCCCTTCCGGTCCTGGACGAGATGGTGGGCGACGGCCTGATCACGCTCGAGAAGGTGGAGGTGATCGCCTACCGCGCCGGGGACACGGAGCGCGACGACCCCTCGTGAACCGCTGCGAGTGGGCCGGCAGCGACCCGCTCTACGTCGCCTACCACGACTCCGAGTGGGGCGTCCCGCTGCGCGACGAGCGCGCCCTGTTCGAGCTGCTGACCCTGGAGGGAGCGCAGGCCGGACTGGCCTGGATCACCATCCTGCGCAAGCGCGACGGCTACCGGCGAGCCTTCGAGGGATTCGACCTGGAGCGCGTCGCCGGCTTCGGCCCCGACGACGTCGGGCGGCTCCTCTCCGACCACGGCATCGTCCGCAACCGCGCCAAGGTCGAGGCCACCATCGGCAACGCGCGCGCCTGGCTCCGCCTGGTCGAGGAGGCCGGATCGGCATCGGACCACCTGTGGTCGTTCGTCGGTGGCAGCCCAACCGTGAACCGATGGGCCAGCCTGGCCGAGATCCCTTCCGAGACCGATGTCTCCCGTGCCCTCTCGAGCGATCTGCGCTCGCGCGGCTTCCGCTTCGTCGGCCCGACCATCGTCTACGCCTTCATGCAGTCGGCCGGCATGGTCAACGATCACGTCGTCAGCTGCTTCCGCCACGCCGAGGTGGCGGTCATCGGGCCTCGCTAGCCAGCCTGCGCCGACTCCCGGATGAACGCCGATACCGGCTTCGGTTGGATGCCCAACTTGCGGAACTCGGTATCGTCCAGGCCGGAGTCGGCGGAATCGGTGACGAGCGACATGCCAACCGGGAGTCGCCGGTGGACTCGGCCGCGGCGATGAGGTTCGCATATCCCACTTCGTCCACGGCACGCATCGAGAGGCTGCGCTCGCCGGTCAGCCTTCGCCCGATCGTGTTGACCGTGCTGACGATGCACTCGACGCCCCTGGCTGCGTCGGCGAGCGAAGGGCCGTCACGGAAGTCGCCGCGCCTCACCTCGACGGCCATGCCCTCGAGCGCGGAGCCATCGGTGGTGGGCCGCACCAGGGCGCGCACAGTGGCACCCTCATCCACCAGGCGCCGGGTGATGCGCGAGCCGAGGAGCCCTGTCGCGCCGCAGACGAGGATGGTTCCGTCGTTCGGCATCTGCAGAGCATAGGGCGCCGGATCAAGACGATTCCTATACTCGGGCGGCCATGCCTCCCATCGCCTCGGTCGACGTGCCCGCCAGCAGCGCAAACCTCGGATCCGGCTTCGACGCCTTCGCGGCCGCCCTGAGCCTGAAGCTGCGCGCCGAGCTGCGCCACGGCGACGAGCCGGGCATCGTCCTCAACGCCCACGGCGAGGGCGCCCCCGGCCCCGGTGACGACCCCGAGGCCAACCTGCTGATCCGTGCCTTTCGCGAGGGCCTGCGGGCGGCGCACGGGTCGTCGGCCGGCAGCGGCGCGTGGCGCATCGAGGTCAGCAGCATGATCCCCGCCGCGCGCGGCCTGGGCAGCTCGGCGGCGGCCATCGTGGCGGGACTGCTGCTCGGCGCCAGTGTGGGTCGCAGCGCGCCGCCGGTCGACGAGCTGTTCGAGCTGGCCGCCGCGATGGAGGGCCATCCCGACAACGTGGCGGCGGCTCTGCACGGCGGCTTCACGCTGGCGGTCGGCGGGGAGGCGGGCGAGCGGACTACGCTGCGTCGCTTCCGGGTTCCCGAGGCATGGATCCCGGTCGTGTTCGTGGCCGGCCGCCAGAGCCGCACCGCCGAGATGCGCGCGGCGTTGCCGGGCTCGGTGCCGCACGCCGACGCCGCGCGCCAGGCCGCCCGCAGCGCCCTGCTGGCCACCGCGATCATGACCTCGGACGCCGGGCTCCTGCGGCGGGCGATGGACGATCGCCTGCACCAGCCCTACCGGCTGCCGCACCTGCCCGGCGCCTCTGCGCTGATCGAGGAGGCGTACTCCCACGGCGCGGCCGGTGCGGCGCTGTCCGGAGCCGGGCCCAGCGTGCTGGCCATCTGCGACTCCCCCGCGGTGGCGCACTCGGTCGAGAAGGCGTGGAACGCGGCGGGCCAGCAGGGGATGGCCACGCGCCTGCGCTTCGACACCGCGGGCGCTCGCCTGGCCCACGCCGGGGAACAGTCATGAGCCTCGTCACCCTCTCCGGCGTGGCCAAGAGCCACGGCGCCCAGCACCTGTTCGACGGGGTCGACCTGCAGGTGGTCACCGGGCGCCGGATCGCGATCGTGGGTCCGAACGGCGCCGGCAAGACCACGCTGCTGGAGATCATCACCGGCGAGCAGGAGGCGGACGCAGGGACCGTCACCCGCGCCAGGGACCTGGTCATCGGCTACCTGCGACAGGAGGTCGCGCAGTCGACCGGGCGCACCGCCATCCACGAGGTGCTGCAGGGCGCCGGCACCGTCAGCGGCATCGAGCGACGCATGCGACACATCGAGGCGGAGCTGGCCGAGGCCACCGAGGAGGACGAGCTGGCCGAGCTGATGGACGAGTACGGCCGGCTGCAGCATCGGTTCGAGGCGATGGGTGGCTACGGGCTGGAGTCGGAGGCGCGGCGCATCCTGGCAGGGCTCGGCTTCGCGGAGAGCGACATGGACCGCAGCACCTCCGAGTTCTCCGGCGGCTGGATGATGCGCGTGGCGCTGGCCAGGCTGCTGTTGCAGAACCCCGACCTGCTGCTCCTCGACGAGCCGACAAACCACCTTGACCTGGCCTCGGTCGAGTGGCTGCAGGGCTTCCTGGCGGAGTACGCCGGGGCCGTCATCCTGGTCAGCCACGACCGCGACTTCATCAACGCCGTCGTCAACCGGGTGGCCGAGCTGCGGCTCGGCATGCTGGCCGAGTACGTCGGCGACTACGCCGATTTCGTCGAGCAGCGCGAGGAGCGAATCGCGCAGGCCGAACGGCAGGCCGCGGCCCAGGGACGCAAGGTGGCCCAGGTGGAGCGCTTCATCGAGCGCTTCCGCTACAAGGCCTCGAAGGCGCGGTCGGTCCAGAGCCGCATCAAGCAGCTGGACCGCATGGACCGGGTCGTGGTGCCGACGACCCGGTCGAAGTCGGTGAAGTTCCGATTCCCGCAGCCGCCGCGCAGCGGCCGGACCGTGATCGCGCTGAAGGACATCGTCAAGCGCTACGGGCAGCACACCGTGTACGACGGCCTGGACCTGCAGCTGGAGCGCGGCCAGAAGGTGGCGCTCATCGGGCCGAACGGGGCCGGCAAGAGCACCCTGCTCAAGATCCTGGCCGGCGTGCTGCCCTTCGAAGGCGGGTCGCGCCAGCTGGGCCTGAACGTGCGGGTCGCCTACTTCGCCCAGCACCAGATCGAGGCGCTGAACCCGGCCAACACCGTCTTCGAGGAGCTTGCCGGCGCCGCGGCCCGCATGACGACCGCCGACATGCGCAAGCTGCTCGGCGCCTTCCTGTTCTCCGGCGAGGCGATCGAGAAGCCTGTGGAGGTCCTCTCCGGAGGGGAGCAGACCCGGCTGGCGCTGGCCAAGCTGATGGCCGACCCGGCAAACCTGCTCTGCCTGGACGAGCCCACCAACCACCTGGACATCACCTCGCGCGACGTGCTGGAGGACGCGCTGAACGCCTTCCCCGGGACGATCGTGCTGATCACCCACGACCGATACCTGATCCGCAGCGTGGCCAACGCGATCATCGAGGTGAACGGCGGCGAGGCCACCCTGTACCCGGGTGACTTCGAGTACTACGCCGCGAAGCGTGGCCTGGACATCGAGACGCGGGGCGCCGTGGAGGGGCGGGCGACGCCGCGCGGCATCGAGGTGCCCGCTCCCCGTCCGAGGGAGACGGCGGCACAGGCCGCGGAGCGGCGACGCGCCGAGGCCGAGGGCCGGAACCGGCGCTACCGCCGCACCCGGGAGCTGCGTGAGGCCCTGGCCCGCGCGGAGCGCGGGGTCGCCGAGGCAGATGCCGAACTGGCTGACGCGTCCGAGCGCCTGGCCGATCCTTCGATCTACACCGATGCCACCCTCGTCCGGGAGCTCATCGAGCGGCACAACACCGCGCGTGACCGTTCCGAGGAGCTCGCCGCAGAGTGGGCGCGCCTCAGCGCCGCACTGGAGGAGGCCGAGCGGGAGGACGCGCTGGCCGAGTCCCGGCGGTGACCGCGGGCCGGGACCACGGCGCCGGCGACCTGGTCGGCGCCGGCCTGATCCTGCTGGCCGCCGCCTGCTTCGGGATCCTCGGCCCGATCTCGCACTACGCGGAGCAGGGTGGCGTCTCCAGCCTTACCCTGGTGACCTGGCGCGCGGCGCTGGGAGCCGCCAGCATGGTGGCCTTCATCGCGGCCAGGCGCGCCGCCGGCGGCGCGGGCATCGTCCGCCTCGGCGCGGTCCCGGTCCGCGACCGCTGGTTCATGGCCGGCGCCTCGGTGGCCAACACGGTCCTCAACCTGGCGGTCTTCGTCGCCTTCCTGCGCATCGGCATCACGCTGTCGCTGCTGGTCTTCTACCTCTACCCCGCCTTCGTGGCGCTGATCAGCGTCGCCTGGTTCGGCGAGCGGCTGGAGCGGACGCGCTGGGCGGCGCTGGTCATGTCGCTGGTGGGCATGGTCCTGGTGGTGGCGGGCGCCGGGGAGCTGGGGCAGCTGGACGCGATTGGCATCGGGCTGGCCTTCGTCGGCGCGCTGGGACAGACCTTCTACGTCCTTGCGGCGCGGCACGGGTTCGCGCACGTCCCCGGCGCCCAGGCCGCGGCGCTGACCATGGGCGGCGCGTTCGGCCTCTACCTGCTGGTGGCGCTGCTGACCGGCGCGCTGGGCGACCTGGCGGCCCCGATTCGCTCGAGCGCGGCGCTGTGGCCGGTGGTGGTGGCCGGCATCGTCGGCGCGGGCATTCCCACGGTGAGCTACATCGCCGGCATCCGGCGGCTGGGTGCGCCGCGCGCCGCGATCCTGGCCAACTTCGAGCCGGTGGTCGGCGTGCTGCTGGCCGCCGTGCTGCTGGGCGAGCAGCCGACCGCCGTCCAGTTGCTGGGCGGGGCGCTGATCATCGTCGCCGGCGTGATCCTGCAGCTGCGGCCGCGCGCCGAGATCGCCGAGCACGAGGCCCTGCCCGACCCCGACGCAGCCTAGGGCGCAGGCAGCTCAGCGCGGCGCCATGAGGGCGGCGTGGATGGCCTGCGCCGCCGATGCTGCCTGCTCCAGCGGGACGTCCGCCCAGACCACCCGCAGCCCGGCCTCGTCGAAGCTGCCGGCCCCGTGAGCGGGAATCGGCAGCAGCTCGGGCATCACCGCGGCAGGCCCGATCAGGCTCAGGCGTGCGATGCGCTCCTTGCGGTCGGCGGCCAGCATCAGCGCCGTTGGTGGCTCTGCGCGTGCCGCCCGGGGCAGGACCTCGGTCATCGGGCGGTCGGGGGCGAGCGCGCGCACCACCAGCCGCAGCCGGCCGCGGCGGGCGCGGCGGACGGCCACCGGATGAACCACCTCGGCCCCCAGCTCGGCCAACAGCTCCAGCTGAAGGGCGTCCACGGCGGGAAGGAATCGCGCGGCGGGGACCAGCTGCGGATCGGCCTCCATCACGCCGCCGGTGTCCTTGAACAGCTCGCAGCGGTCGGCGCGCAGCGCGGCGGCCAGCACCACGGCAGAGAGGTCCGTCCCGCCACGGCCCAGCGTGGTCAGCTCGCCATGAGAACCGATGCCCTGGAACCCGGCGACCACCGGAACCAGACCCTCGGCCAGTGCCTGCCGCAGCCGCCGCGGGACCACCCGGCGCACCTCGGCGCCGAGGTGCGCCGCGGCGGTCCGGATGCCGGCCTCCGCCCCGCTGAACGATCGCGCGGGCAGGCCCCGGGCCTGCAGCCCCAGGGCGAAGAGCGCGGCCGACAGCGCCTCGCCGGTGGCCAGGGCACGATCCGTCTCGCGCGCCAGCGGCTGGTCGGCATCCAGGCGGCTGCCGCGCAGCATGGCCCCGCCATCGGGCAGCAAGGTGGAGGCGGCGGTCAGGATCGCGTCGGTGACGCCCTCGAAGGCTGAGACGACCACGACCGGCCGCACGCCGGCGGCGCGCTGCGCGGCCACCGCGGCCACCGCGGCGGCGATGTCCTCGGCGCTCCGCAGCACCGAACCGCCGAACTTGTCCACGACGATCGGGCCATCGGCTGCGTCGGACCAAAGGCTGGTGCGGGCGGGCATCGTGGCGGCCACTCTAGACGCGAACGGGCGCCGAGCGCACCCGGTGGCGGGCTATCCTGCCGCGCAACGCTGCCGCACCTGGAGGAGCCGATGACCCGGAGCCGCGAAGCCACCGCCTCGCTGGGACTGGCCATCACCCTCGTCCTGCTGCTTGCGGCTTTCGCGGCCCAGGCCGTCATGCCGAGCCCGGTGCTGGCCGCCAGCGACCGGCTCCCCAACCTGAAGATGCTGCCGTTGCGCGACTGGCACATCCAGAACGTCGACGGGCGGCGCCTGCTGCGCTTCACCACGATCATGGCCAACAAGGGGCCGGGCCACTTCGAGGTGCGCGGCCATCGGTCCAGCACCGCGGTGAAGACGATGAAGATCGACCAGGTCATCTTCGACAGCGCGGGCGGATCGCGACGGGTGAAGACCGGCGCGATCGGCAGGTACGCCGGCGACGGCCACGACCACTGGCACGTGCAGAAGATCATGACCTACGAGCTCTACAAGGTCGACAACCCGGCCACCATGCGCGGCGGCGCAAAGACCGGGTTCTGCTTCCTGGACACCACCGCCTGGCGCCTCGGCCTGCCCTACGCCCGCCAGGACCCGTACTACCAGGAGTCGTGGTGCGGCACGCGCCAGACGCTGGACAACCGGGTCGGCATCTCCGTGGGCTGGGGGGACCGATACCCGTGGGACTTCGCCTACCAGTGGATCGACATCACCGACCTGCCGGCGGGTCGATACATCGTCCGCTCCACCGTGGACATCGCGGACTGGTATCGAGAGACCGATGACTACGACAACTGCCGCTGGGCGCGCATCCGCATCCCGTCCAGCGGGAACTCGATCACGGTCCTGGACAGCGGGGGCGGCTGCGGCCGCGACGCAATCACCCCCGCCGAGACGTTCCCCGGGGCGCGCACCTACGACCCGCCGCGACGCATCGTTTTCGAGGCGGGGACCTACACCGGCCACCGCGTCAACAGGCTCGGGACCGTGCTGCGCACGAAGAAGAGGACGCTCACCGACGTCTCCGGAGCAACGACCATCCGCAGGGCGCAGCTCCCCGGCCGCTCCGGCCGATGGTTCTACGTGGTCGACGGCATCTGGGCCGGGTACTGGATCCGCGATGGGGCCCGGGTGGACTTGGAGTGACCCGAGCCTAGCCGGCCGGCAGCGCCCGGATCCGGATCACCTTGTCGTTCGACCCGTTCGACGTCGTCAGATACAGGCGGTTGTTCGGCGCCAGGACCACGCCGCGCAGCCGTCCCCACTTCAGGTTGAAGTAGGTCGCCCGATACCTGGCCGGGGACCCGTCGCTGTCGATGGTGAATCGGCGCAGGTCACGCTCCTTGAGCTGTGCCACGAACAGGTGCTTCCGGAACGAGGCCCAGTCCGACCCTTTCACGAACGCGGCGCCCGAGGTCGCGATCGTCGACGAGCCCGAATGCCAGGCCGGCTTGGTGAACGGGCCGTTGCCGTTGCACGCGGCGACCCAGGAGTACACCGAGTTGTTGCCGGTGTAGCAGGGCCAGCCGTAGTTGCGGCCGACGCCGCCGGACGCCTTCCGGATCCAGTTGATCTCGTCGCTCCGATCCGGCCCGTGCTCGATCGTGTACGCGCGGCCGCTCACCGGGTGGAAGGCAATGCCCTGGGGGTTGCGGTGGCCCATGGAATAGACGATGGTCCGCGTGGCAGTCCCGGGCATGATCGGGTTGCCCGATGGCACGGAGCCGTTGCGGTTCATGCGCAGGACCTTCCCGTTGAGCGAAGTCGGGTTCTGGGCCAGCGAGGGGTTGTTGGCATCGCCCATGGTGACCCAGAGCTTCCCGTCCGGCCCGAACTCCACCGCGCAGCCGTTGTGGATCGTGTTGGCCTTCATGCCCAGCCGGATGACGTAACGGTTGAACTCCAGCGTCCAGTTGGCTCGCACCTTGTAGCGCAGCACCTGGTTCCGCCAGTTCCCGTTTGAGTTGCGCGACGCGCAGACGTAGAGAAGGCGGTTCGAGGCGAAGTTGGGATCGAGCGCGAGGCCCATGGCGCCGGCCTCTCCCTCGGCGCGCATGTTCGAGATCGGATTGCTGGCCAGCAGTGGCGCGTCCTTCCCGCCACTTGCGAAGACCTTGATGCGTCCGGGACGCTCGGTGACGAACATCTGGCCGCCGGGCGCGAAGGCCACGTCCCATGGGTAGAGCAGGCCGTCCTGCACGACGGTCTTGCGCAGGGTCGGCGCGGCGGCTGCGGCCGGGGCCGGCAGCGCGGCGGTCAGCGCCAGGCTCAGGACCAGTGGAACGGAGGTGGCGAATCGGCGTCGGGACACGAGGGCGACTCCTGGCAGCGGCGAGTTCCGAATCGGCGCCACTCTACGCCAGGTCGCCGGTCGCCTGTCGATGGTCTGCGCGTGGCCCTTTGGTCCCTGCCACGATCCCCGGCAGCTCGCCCAGCGTCTCGATGACCCAGGTGTCGGGGGGCAGCTCCGCGGCAGGATGCCCGTGCTCACCGGCGTCATCGGGCGGGCGCGCCAGCAGGATGCCGCGCATTCCGGCCGCCTCCGCCCCCCGCACGTCGGCGCGCAGCGAGTCGCCCACCATGATCGCCTCCGCCGGCGGTACGCCGGCGCGCGACAGGGCCAGGCGGAAGAGGGCCGGATCGGGCTTCGCCAGGCCGACGGCGCCGGAAGCAAGCGTGAAGTCCAGGTATCGGTCCAGTCCGAGCCCGGACAGGATGCCCTCCAGGTTGGAGCCCCAGTCCGAGATGACGCCGATGGAGACGCCCGGCACGGCGCGCAGGGCTGCGAGCGCCGGCTCCACGTCCGGATAAGCCTCCCAGGCGTCGGCCGCGAACTGGCTGCTCAGGATCGCGTCCAGCAGCTCGTGGGCGCGGTCGGCGTAGCCGAGCTCGGTGAGCATCAGCGAGTGGTAGTCCCGCCAGGTCTGCTCGATGGCGTGGTCGTCGCCCCAGGTCCGGTTGTCGGGACGGTGGTACTCGTCCCAGAACCAGCGGTCGGCGACCTCCCAGGCGCGGCGCACCTCCTCCGGCTCCACCGGGTGGCCCCGCTCCTCAAGGACGCCCCGCAGGGCGTCGGCCAGCGTGCGGCGCGGCGAGAGCAGCGTGAAGCCCGCGTCCAGGCAGACCAGTCGATACGGCATGGGGTCCGGAGCGTACCGTACCGCGCGGTCCGGTGACCCGAACGCCGGCGCGCTAGGCTCTCCGCCATGTCCGAACGACCTCGAGCGCGTCCGTCACCACGCCTGCGACGCATCCGAACGGCCGTGGTCGACTGGTACGCGGCAGAGCACCGTGACTTCCCGTGGCGCGGCACCACCGATCCGTGGGCCGTGCTGGTCAGCGAGGTGATGCTGCAGCAGACGCAGGCGTCGCGCGTCGCCGAGCGGTTCGGGGACCTGATGCGTCGCTTTCCGACGCCGGAGACCATGGCCGACGCCAGTGAAGCCGAAGTGCTGGCTGCCTGGTCGGGGCTGGGCTACAACCGCCGGGCGCTGACGCTGCGGCGGGCGGCCACGGCCGTCGCCGTCGGCGGCTGGCCGGCCGATCCCGAGGGGCTGCGGAGCCTGCCGGGCGTCGGTGCCTACACGGCGCGCGCCGTGGCGGCGCTCGCCTTCGGGCACCCGGTGGGGGCGGTCGATACCAACGTACGGCGCTGGCTGGTGCGCCGGCTGGGACTGGACGCCAGCACCTCCGCTGCCCAGCTTCAGGTGTGGGCCGATGCGCTGGCTGCACCAGCCCGCGACGCCGCCGAGGCGGCGGCCTGGATGCACGCCAGCATGGAGTTTGGCGCGCGGGTGTGCCGTTCCCGCGCCCCCCTGTGCGACGCCTGCCCGATCGCCGCCGGCTGCCCCGCTCGCGGCCGCGACACGCCCGTCCCGGGCCCGCGCCAGGCACCCTTCGCCGGGTCCCTCCGCGCCGCGCGAGGCGGGGTCCTGCGCGCCCTGACCGCCGCTCCCGATCACCGGCTGCCCCTTCGGCGCCTGGCCGGGCTCATCGACGGGGCGGACCTCGACGCGGTGCTGGACGCCCTCGAGCGCGACGGCCTCGCGCACCGCTCCGGCCAGACGGCGCGCCTGGGCTCGGCAGGCTCCGATCGGTCCGCCGCTACAATCGCGCCATGACCACCGCTGCACCGGCCGGCCTGCGCGTGCAGGTCGGCGACCAGATGCCATCGGTCGGGCTGCGCGCCACCGACGGCTTCCTGCTCAACCTGCGCAGCTTCGTGGGCAAGCGCCCCTCGATCGTGGTCTTTTTCGCCGGCCCCTCGCTGAAGGGCCCGGCACGGGAGAAGGCCGAACAGCTGGCCATCGCCCTGCGCGATGCGTACCCGCGGCTCGAGCGCGCGGGGGTGGGGCTGGTGGCAGTCACCACCGACTCGGAGGCGCAGCAGGCCGAGTACGTGGCGGCGCTGGAGCTCCCGTACCTGCTCTTCAGCGACGAGCGACGGACCGCGACCGCGATGCTGGGGATCCCGACCCGCAGCGACCGCGGCAACGTGAACGCCGAGCCGACCGCGTTCGCGGTGGGCGTCGACGGGACCATCCTGGACGTCGTCGAGCGCGCCGAGCCGAAAGGCCTTGTCGCGCGGCTGCTCGAAGCGATCCATCCGCCCGACTGACCATGCTTGCCGTCCGCAGCCACGCGGCGGGTGAGCCGCTCCGGGTCGAGGAGGTTCCCCGCCCGGAGCCGACCGGCAGCGAGGTGCTGGTCCGCGTCGCCGGCTGCGGCGTGTGCCACACCGACCTGCACCTGGCGCGGACCGACCGCCTGCGCGTCAGCCGGCCCGTGACCCTGGGGCACGAGATCGGCGGCACCATCCACTCCTGGGGCCCAGATGCCGAACGGCGGTTGCGCCGCTCGAAGCTGGACGAGGGCAGCCGCGTCCTGGTCTTCGGGGGCTGGGGCTGCGGCGCCTGCCGCGAGTGCGCTTCGGGGGAGGGGCAGCGCTGCGAGCGCGGCGAGTCGCCCGGCTTCCAGCGTGACGGCGGCTACGCCGAGTACGTGCTGGTCCCCGATCCGCGGCACCTCGTCGCCATCGGCGAGCTGCACGCCGACCACGCAGCTCCCCTGGCCGATGCCGGCGTGACGCCCTACCGCGCCGTGGCTCGTGCCGCCCCCTGGCTCACGCCCGGCGCGCGCGTGCTGCTCATCGGCTTCGGCGGGCTCGGCCAGTTCGCGATCCAGTTCCTGCGCCGCACGAAGGAGCTGACCATCGCGGTGCGGGAGATCGACCCGGACAAGCTCGCCGTCGCCGCACGCCTCGGCGCCGACCTCGGCCTGCTGGAGGGCGACGAGTCGCTGGTCAACCTGGGGCTGGGCGGCCCCGCCGACGTGGTATTCGACTTCGTCGGCACCGATGCCACGCTCGACTACGCCGTGCGCAACGTGGCGCCCGGCGGCCTGGTCTCGCTGGTCGGCGAGGCGGGCGGCACGCACCGGTTCGGCTTCGACCTGCTGCCACTGGAAGCGTCGCTGACCACGACCGCCTGGGGCTCCATCGCCGACCTGAAGGCGGTCGTGCGCTTGGCGCAGCGCGACCGGGTCAGCTGGGAGGTGGAGCGCATGCCGCTGGACCAGGCCCAGGCCGCGCACGACCGCCTGGCCGCAGGGGGCGTGGCCGGGCGCCTGGTGCTGGTCCCGCCCCGCGAGCAGTAGCGGCGGCGACGCCGCGTCAGTCGCCGCCGAACAGGCGGCCCAGGATGCCCTTCGGCTTCTCCGCCGGGCGCACGTACCACGGCCCGGCGACCGATTCATAGGCCTCGCGCACGGCCGAGGCGCCCAGGTCGGTGACGGCCAGCGAGCGACGCCCGCCCAGGTGCTCGGCGGCGACGGCGTGGAGCCGGTTGCGCACTTCGTCGAAGGCGGGTAGCTCCGTGCCCGGGGCGAGCAGGATCCCGACCGTCCATCCCGAGCCGGCACGCAGCAGCCAGGCCCGGTCTACCTGGGGCAGCTCCACCAGCGCCTTCCCCAGTTCGGTGCCGAACGGCTCCGGCACGTCGGTCGGAACCTCCAGTGGCGGCAGCTCCCCGTAGGGCCGCCGCGCGCGCATCGCCTCGGGCGAGGTCGGGTCGATGCCCGCCGCCAGGAACGGGATGACGCCCTCGGGGACCTCCAGCTCGCCCGGCGCGCCGAGGTCGATCACCACCCGCACCCCGCCCCGCTCAGCGCGCGCGAAGAGGTCCCGCGCACCGAGCTCGATGGCGTCCGAACCAGCGGGCCCGAACTCGCGGAACAGCTCCGGCGAGGTGTACGCCGCCAGGAAGCGACCGCGCGCATCGGTGCCGTGGCGCATCCCGTCCAGCGGGACGCGCTGCGGGTCCACCGGCTCCCCGGAAGAGGAGCGAATGGGGACCACCAGGGTCATCGACAGCAGCTCGCCCAGCCCCGTCTGACTCATGCGCTCGTCACTCTCTCCGCCGTCAGCTTCCCGAGCGCGGCGTCCAGCCGCGCCAGCACCCGTTCGCGGCCCAGCAGCTCCATCGAGCCGAAGAGTGGCGGCGAGACGCTGCGACCGGTTACAGCCAGGCGCAGCGGCCGGAAGAAATCGCCCGCCTTCCAGCCCATCTCCTCGGCCGCCTGGCGGCACCTGGCCTCCAGGACGTCGGCGGAAAAGTCGGCATCGGCCAGGGACTGCAGCGCGTCGCGCGCGGCGGTCACCGCGCCCGCGGTCTCAGCCGCGTCTCGCTTCTTCGGCAGCAGGTCCCCCGCAGCGTACAGGCCCTCCACCTCGGCATCGGTCTCCACCAGGAAGGCGACCAGCTCGCCCACGTCGTTCAGGCGCACCAGCCGCTCCTTGACCAGCGGCACGACGCGCAGGACCGTGGCGTCGTCGAGGGCATCGGGCAGGAACGGACGCAGGCGCAGGGCCAGCTGCTCATCGGTCAAGGCCCGGATGTACACGCCGTTGAGGTAGTCCAGCCGGTCAGAGTCGAAGACCGCCCCGCCCTTGTGCACGGCGGCGACGTCGAAGCGCTCGGCAAGCTGGTCCAGGGTGAAGATCTCCTCCTCGGTGCCGGGGCTCCAGCCCAGGAAGGCCAGGAAGTTGACCATCGTCTCTGGCAGGTAGCCCTGCTCGCGGTAGGCGGTGATGGCTGTCTGCGACTTGCGCTTGCTCATCTTGGACCGATCAGGATTGAGGATGAGCGGGATGTGCGCGAAGCGCGGCTCGGCGTAGCCCAGCGCCCGGATCAGGGCGATGTGCTTGGGCGTGTTCGACAGGTGGTCCTCGCCGCGGATGACGTGGGTGATTTCCATTGCCTCGTCGTCGACCACCACCACGAAGTGGTAGAGCGGCACGCCGTTAGCCCGCACGATCACGAAGTCGCCCAGCAGGGCGTTGTCGAACTCCACCTCGCCGCGGATCAGGTCGTCGAAGCGGATCGTCTCCGGCGGCACCTTCAGCCGCACCACCGGTTCGCGACCCTCCCGCGCGAACGCCTCGCGCTCGGCATCGGTCAGGCGCAGACAGCGTCCGTTGTAGCGCGGCGCCTCCTTGCGCTCGGCCTGCTCGGCGCGGACAGCCTCCAGCTCCTCCGGCGTGCACCAGCAGTGGTAGGCATGGCCCGATGCCACCAACCGCTCCGCCTCGCGTGCGTATCGGTCCATGCGCTGGCTCTGGCGGTAGGGTCTGTATGGCCCGATGTCCTCGCCGCCCGCCACCTGCGGCCCCTCGTCCCAGCTGATCCCCAGCCAGTGCAGGTTGTCGATGATGTCCCGCTCGAACTCGGCGGTGCTGCGAGCGGTGTCGGTGTCCTCGATGCGCAGGACGTAGGTCCCGCCCACGTGCCGGGCGAACAGGTAGTTGTAGAGGCTGGTGCGAGCAGTCCCGATGTGCAGCGGGCCGGTGGGGCTGGGCGCCATGCGGACGCGGATCGGGCGGGAGGTCGTGTCGCTCGTGTCGCTCATCGGTCGGCCGATGGTAGCAGGCAGGGTGCCTGAGTCGGTGCCTCCGGATCATCCGTGGTCGGGCCCAGTCGAAAGTCGCCCGGCGCTGCTGTCAGAACCGCCCGTGCAGCACAGTGGCACGGGACTCGTGGTGCACGAGAGTCCCTTGACGCGGCCGGTGGATGGCCCCGATGCTCCGCCGGTGCCACACATTCGACTCCGGTGGCTGCTCTGGGCCCTGGCGACGGGCAGCGTCCTTGGTTGCCGGCCTGATCCTGACCGTGCTGGCCGCGTGGCGACCGGCGCGAGCGACCGACTGACATGTTCCTGAGCGGCACCCTCCTGAACGTGGCGGCCGTGCTCCTCGGCACCACGCTGGGACTGCTGGCCGGCGCCCGGGTGCCGCCGCGCATGCAGGAGAGCCTCACCACCGGGCTGGGCTTCTTCACCCTGCTGATCGCCACGGCCATGGCCCTGCCCATCTTCACCAGCCCCGACGTCCGTCCCGGGGACGAGCTCGCCGTGCTGGGCGGCCTGCTC
>DASUSP010000370.1:0-2669 GCA_036375035.1 Candidatus Limnocylindria bacterium | reverse complement strand
TGATGGCGCGCGGTGGTCGGTTAGCTGTTGATGCTCTCCAGCGTTCTGCGCAGCGAGCGCGCGGCGCAGGTCAACATCGCCACTTAGTAGAGTCAGCACGAACCGACAACTGCAAGCCACGGCATCGGGGAAATGCGAGTTCAGAGGATGGTGGCGAAGCGCCGCTTGTCAGACGGGGCCAGATCATGGATCGCTTCGACCGTGATCTGAACGGTCTCGCTGCCGATGGCCACGTCGACTTCGATCTCCGCATCCGCGAAGTCCACCTCGTGGTGCGGCCGTTGCTGCCGCGGATGATCGCAAAGCTCACCGGGGCACCTCCCTGATCGGTTGTCCGGTTCCGAGCCACTCCTTGAGCTTCGACCAGCGCCGGAGCGACTGACCGCCTCGAACCGCAATCCCGATCGCTCTGCGCTGACCGACAATCACCACGAGGCGCTTGCCCCGGGTCACGCCCGTGTAAACGAGATTGCGCCGGAGCATGGGGTAGTGCTGCGTGGTGAGCGGGATCACCACGGCTGGGTACTCTGAGCCTTGCGCCTTGTGAATCGTGGTCGCGTAGGCGAGCACCAGCTCGTCGAGTTCGCCGAAGCCATAGGCGATCTCGCGCCCATCGAACTCGACCAGCACCTCGCCGGCTTCGGCATCGACTGCGCGGACGAAGCCCAGGTCGCCGTTGTAGACCTCCTTGTCGTAGTCGTTCTCGATCTGCATCACCTTGTCGCCGGTGCCGAAAGTCCATCCGAAGCGCTGGATGGCGTCGTCGCCAGGCGGGTTGAGGACCCGCTGCAGCTCGAGATTCAGCGCTCGCGCCCCCAGGCCGCCACGGTTCATCGGGCACAAGACCTGGATGTCGCGGACCGGGTCGAGGTGGAACCGTGCCGGGATTCGCTCTCTCACGATCTCCACGATCTTGGCGACGCCATCCTCGGGACCGCGGCAGGACGCGAAATGGAAATCGCTCTCCGGGTCCCGCGCCCAGTCGGGCATCCGCCCCTCGTTGATACGATGGGCGTTGGCGATGATTCGGCTCTCGGCCGCCTGGCGGAAGATCTCGGTCAGCCGCACGACCGGCACTGCACCCGAGCCGATGATGTCGGCGAGCACTTGGCCCGGACCGACCGACGGCAGCTGGTCGACATCACCGACCAGGATCAGCGCCGCGTGATCGGGCACCGCCCGCATGAGCGCGTGCATCAACGGCACGTCGACCATCGACGTCTCGTCGACCACCAGCAGGTCGCATTTCAGCGGTTTCTCCCGATTCCTCTTGAAGCTGCCCGTCCTCGGATCGACCTCGAGCAGGCGATGGATGGTCTTCGTCTCGCGGCCGGTGCTCTCGCCGAGCCGCTTGGCTGCACGTCCGGTCGGCGCCGCCAGGGCGATCTCGACATCCTTCGCGGCGAGCAATCTGAGGATCGAGTTGATCAGCGTGGTCTTGCCGACCCCTGGGCCGCCGGTGATGACCAGGACTTTCGAGAGCAGAGCAAGCCGCAGCGCTCTCCGTTGGCTCTCGGCGAGCATGATGCTGGCCCGGGCTTCGACCCACGGGATGGCCCTCGCCGGATCGATGTGAGGCCAGGGAAGCGCGCCCTCCCGAAGGGTCCTGAGACGATCCGCGATTGCTCGTTCTGCCCGATACAGCCCAGCCAGGAAGATGCAGCGGCGGTCGTCGACCTCGTCCGCGATCGCATCGCCCGCCTCCAGCTCCAGGTCCAACGCTTCCTGGACGATCGAGGCCGGGATCTCCAGCAGCTGCTCCGCCATGGGCACCAGCTCATCGAGAGGTAAACCGCAGTGGCCATCGTCCATGGCCTCGGTCAACGTGAAGCCGATGCCGGCCCGGGCCCGGATCATGGCGGTCTTCTCGATGCCCAGCCTGGCGGCGATGGTGTCGGCGGTCTTGAAGCCGATGCCACGCACGTCCCGGGCCAGCCGGTAGGGGTTCTCCGAGAGCACCTGGATGGCGTCGGCGCCGTAGGTCTTGAAGATGCGGACAGAGCGAGACGTGCTGACGCCGTGCGAATGCAGGAAGATCATGATTTCACGGATGACTTTCTGATCGGCCCACCCAGAGACGATCCTTTGCGCCCGCTTAGGGCCGATGCCCTCGACGTCCTGCAGCCGCTCCGGCTGCGCCTCGATGACATCGAACACCGCCTCGCCGAACGCCCGCACCAGCCGCTTGCCGTAGACGGGGCCGATTCCTCGGATCATGCCGGACCCGAGGTACTTCTCGATGCCCTCGACAGTCGTGGGTGGCGCCGCACGCAGGAAACTCGCCTTGAATTGGGGCCCGTGGCTGCGGTCGTTGACCCAGGTGCCAGACGCCTGAATGAACTCGCCGGCACTGATCGTCGGCGCATGGCCGACCACGGTCACCAGATCGCGCTGGCCCCGCGCCTTGACGCGCAGGACGCAGAAGCCGTTGTCGGGATTGTGGAAGGTGACCCGCTCGACCAGGCCGACGAGTGTCTCGGAGACGGCAGAGCGTCGACCGGGGCCGGCATCAGCCCAACCTGCGTGGCTCTGCACGCTCCTCTGCATCTCCCGTCTCGCCATGGACCTCGTCGCGAATGATGCGCGCCGTCACTTCAGCAAGGTACCCGACCAGAGCCTCGTTGAGCGCCTCGAACTCGGGCCAGAGAACGTCGCGCAAGAAGCTCTCG
>DASUSP010000369.1:0-4237 GCA_036375035.1 Candidatus Limnocylindria bacterium | reverse complement strand
ACATGCTCGGTGATACCTCCAGGTTCGGTCGGCAGCTGACCGTTCCCCCGTTGGCCGCCGATCATACCCGCCCGCGCAAGGCCGGCACCTGAACCGATGGGCCTGCGACTGCACGACACGCTGCGCGGCGAGCGCATTCCGTTCGCCCCGCTGGCCGGGGACGGCGGCCGGGTGGGCCTCTACGTCTGCGGCGTCACGCCGTACGACACCGTCCACCTGGGGCACGCCTTCACCTACGTCAGCTTCGACGTTCTGCATCGGTACCTGGAGTACCTCGGCCACGAGGTCGTCTACGTCCAGAACCTGACCGATGTGGACGACGACATGCTGCGGCGCGCCCGGGAGCTGGGCGAGGACTACCTTGCGCTCGGCAACCGCCACGTCACCACCTTCCTGACCGAGATGGCCGCGCTGAACTGGCTGCCGCCGGACCATTTCCCGCGGGCCACGCAGCACGTCCCCCAGATGCAGGCCATGATCGGCCGGCTGCTGGAGCGCGGCATCGCGTACGTGGCCGACGGGCACGTCTACTACTCGATCGACGCCTGGCCCGCCTACGGGGCGCTATCGGGGCTGCCGCGCGAGGCGATGCTGCCTGTCGCCAACGAGCGCGGGAACGTCCCGGAGATGCCCGGCAAGCGCGACCCGCTTGACTTCGTGCTGTGGCAGCCATCAGCGTCGGACGAGCCGTCCTGGCCGTCGCCGTGGGGCGCGGGCCGGCCCGGCTGGCACATCGAGTGCTCGGCCATGAGCACCGCCTACCTGGGCAACCGCTTCGAGATCCACGGCGGGGGCGCCGACCTGGCCTTCCCGCACCACGAATCGGAGATCGCCCAGAGCGAGGGCGCGACCGGGGAAACGCCGTTCGTGAGCTGGTGGATGCACGCCGGCATGCTGCGCTTCGAGGGCGAGAAGATGAGCAAGTCGCTGGGCAACCTGGTGCTCGTGCGCGACCTGCTGGCCTCGTACCCGGGCGACGCGATCCGCCACTACCTGGTGAGCCACCACTACCGTGCCCAGGTCGACTTCCACGAGGCCGATCTCGAGGCTTCCCTCGTCGCGGTGTGCCGGCTGCGGCGAGCGGCGCAGCTGGCCGAGGAGCTCGAGCCACTGGCTGCGGCACGTGCCGATCCCGCCACCCTGCACCCGGCCGTGGCCACGCACCGCGCCCGCTTCCTGGCCGCGATGGACGACGACCTGGACACGCCCGCCGCCCTCCCCGAGCTCCACGCCCTGGCCGCCCGCGCCCTGGAGGCCGATGATCGCCGGCTCGTGGCGGAGGCGGGCTGGATGGTCCGCGAGCTGGGCGCACGGATCCTTGGGCTGCGTTTGGCCACGGTTCCCGCCTCGCGCGAGGCCGATGCCTCCCGGCAGGCCGTCACGGAGCCCGCGTGAGCGAGCCAGCACCGCCGCGCGGCCCGGACGCCGCCACGGACGATGACCTGGTCCCGGTCAGCGTGCGGCTGGGCGAGGTCGTCCCGCCCGAGGACCCCGAGGACTGGACCAAGCCGCTGACCTGGGTGGCGGCGGCCGGGATGCTGCTGGGGCCGGTAGTGGCACTCGGCTGGTTCGCGGTGGCGCGACCCAGCGCCAGCGACCCGGAGCCGGGCACGTGGCTGCTGGCGGGCGGCGTGGCGGCCGGCGCGGTACTGACCGGGGCGACGCAGCGTGGCGGCCTGCGCGCGTGGACCGCGACCATCGCCGCGGCGCTGTTCGCGGCGCTGGTGGTGGTGATCGTGGGAGCGGCGCTCAGCGGTGAGCGGCTGACGGGCGTCGCCTCGCCCACCGTGTCGCACGCCTTCGGAGCGGCCGTTGCCGGGCTGGGCGGGGCGGTGGTCGCCTCTCCGTTGGCGGCGTTGCTCGCGCGCGTCCCAACGAGCTGGCCGCGCGTGCTGGCCCCGGGCGGCGTGGCGGTGGCGGTGGCGGCACTGCTCATCGGGCTGCTGATGGCCGCCGGCGGGATGCGTACAGCCTAGCTTTGCCTGGCCGGTCGGGCCGAACCATTCCACACGAGACTCGAACGGCCCTGGATGGTGAGCGCGGTCCCAATCCCTCGGTCACTCAGTCCGGTGTGTGATCAGGACGGGTCGAACCATCGTCCGGCCGCGAGCTTTCCGGCCCCTCGACCAGCAGGCAGGCTGCCTCGTGCCCTTCCGCCACGCGGAACAGCGGCGGATCGGTGACCTGGCATCGGTCGAAGGCCAGCGGGCAGCGCGGGTGGAAACGGCAGCCGGACGGGATGCGCGACGGGTCGGGCATCTCCCCGGAGAGCACCAACGGGGCGCGGCGTGCCGCGGGATCGGGCACTGGGACCACCGAGCGCAGGGCGCGGGTGTACGGGTGCTGCGGGTCGCCCAGGACGGTGCGGGCGTCCCCGCTCTCCACGATGCGGCCCAGGTACATGACCGCGATCCGGTCGGCGTAGGCGGCCACGGTCGACAGGTCGTGGGTGATCATCACCACCGCGATGCCATGGTCGTCGGCCAGGGCGCGCAGCAGGTTCAGGATGTCGGCGCGGATGCTCACGTCGAGCATGGAGACCGGCTCGTCAGCGACCAGCAGGCGCGGCCGCAGGGCGAGCGCCGCGGCGATCGCCACCCGCTGCCGCTGACCGCCGGAGAGCTCAAAGGGCAGCCGGTCGAGGTAGGCCTCCACGGGCGTCATCCCCGCCTCGGCCAGCGCTTCGCGCACCCGCTCGCGGACCTGCGGCTCACCGGGCAGGACGCGGTGCACGCGCAGCGGCTCTGCCACGACGTCCGCCACCCGCATGCGTGGGTTGAGCGACTCGTAGGGGTCCTGGAAGATCATCTGAACGCTGCGACGCATGCGCGACAGCTCGCGGCGCGACAGCGACCCGAGGTCGCGCCCCTCCAGCTCCACGCTGCCGGCGCTCGGCGGCAGCAGGCCCAGCAGCAGGTTGGCGGTCGTGGTCTTGCCGCTCCCCGACTCGCCGACGATGGCCAGCACCTCCCCCGCCGAAACCTCGAAGCTGACGCCGTCCACGGCCCGGATCGGCGGTGCGGGGCGGAGCCGGATGGTGTCAAGCAGCGACCGTCGCCCGGCGAACGCCACCTCCGCGTCGCGGACCACGGCCACCGGCTCAGGCACCCCCCATCTCCCCGGCGGGAGCGCCACCGCCGCCCGGCTCGGCCAGGAAGCAGGCGGCGCGCCGGCCATCGCCCAGGTCGAACGCCGGCGGGACCTCGACACGGCATCGGTCGAAGGCCAGCGGGCAGCGCGGCTCGAATGGGCAGCCGGGCGGCATGGCGTCCAGGCGCGGCGGGCTGCCCGGGATCCCCTGCAGGCGTCGCCCCGGGTGCAGCAGGTCCGGGAATGAGCCCAGCAGGCGCTGCGTGTACGGGTGGCGCGGATCGGCGAACAGGCGGGAGGTATCGGCCTCCTCGGCGACGCGGCCGCCGTACATGACCACCACTCGGTCGCAGGTCTGAGCCACGACGCCCAGGTCGTGCGTGACCAGGATCACGCTCATCCCCATCTCGCGGCTCAACTCCGCGAGGAGCTCCAGGATCTGGGCCTGGATCATCACGTCCAGGGCGGTGGTCGGCTCGTCGGCCATGATCACGTCCGGCCGGCAGGCGAGCGCCAGGGCGATCATGGCGCGCTGCCGCATCCCGCCGGAATAGGTGTGCGCGTAGTCGCCGTACCGCCCTCGGCCGATGCCCACCCGCTCCAGCAGCTCCCCCGCGCGCCGGGCGGCCTCGGCGCGGCCGGCCTGCGGCTCGTGGATTCGGATCGCCTCGGCCACCTGGTCGCCCACCGGGCGCACCGGGTTGAGCGCGTTCATCGCCCCCTGGAAGACCAACGACAGGCGTGACCAGCGCACCTCGCGCATCTCGGCGGCGTCCAGCGCCATCAGGTCATCGTCACCGTAGCGGACCGAGCCGCTCACGATCCGGCCGCCGGGCGGGAGAAGGCGCAGGAGCCCGAGGATGGTGGTCGTCTTGCCGCAGCCCGACTCGCCCACCAGGCCCAGCGTCTCGCCCCGCCGAAGGTCGAACGAGACGTCGTCCACGGCCCGCAGCGGCCCGGCCGGCGAGTCGAACTCGATGCTCAGGTTGCGCACCTCCAGCACCGGGCCCGGCTGGGATCCCGGCCGCTCCAGCCGCAGCGGCAGCGGCCGCCGGTCGCGGATCGCCAGCGAGCGATCGCGCTCCAGGTGGTGGCGCTTCAGCCGCGGGTTGAGGGCATCCTCCAGTGCGGTGCCCAGCAGCGTGGT
>DASUSP010000368.1:0-5356 GCA_036375035.1 Candidatus Limnocylindria bacterium | reverse complement strand
AGCAGCGCCAGCCCGCCCAGCGCGAGCCAGGCGAGCAGGGCCACCGCCCGTTCGGCACCACCGGCCAGCTCGCCGCCCGAGAGAATGTCGGGCGCAGAGCCGATGACGGCGGCTGTGATCGCCACCCCCGCGCCGATCAGCAGAAACGAGGCGATCCGCACGCCCCGGAAGCCGCAGGGCTCCGGCTCTCGCGCCAACGAGAGCTCCCCTCGCTCAGTCACGTACCGACAGGATCAGGAGTTGGCGGGTCGCCGCAGACCCCCTGGCTCAGCCGCCGGCTCCGACGGGCGTGCGCTGGGCGCGGACCGCTCCGCGGCGCGCTCGACGGGGCGTGGTGCCGGCGCGCGCTGGAACTCGTGCCCGCAGTAGGCGCAGAGCGGCCACTCCGGCTGCGCCAGCCGGTTGCAGCTGGGGCACACCCGGTGCAGGCGGGTACGGCAGTTGGGGCACACCAGCCAGTCGGCGTGGACGCGATCGCGGCACACCGGGCAGAGCTGGTTCTTCTCGACCTCGGCCAGCAGCGACTCCTCGGCAAGCGACCGCTCGTACACCTCGGCCAGCGTCTCGCGAGGGCGGACGATCAGGTACAGCACCACCGCGAAGACGAACAGCAGCGGGGTGAAGAAGATGATCAGCGCGGCGCTGAAGTAGGGCAGGATCGGGTTCTCGGTGCGAGCCTGCATGTCCCGGAAGGCCCAGTAGGCCGTTCCCAGCCACAGCATCACGACGTAGATGACGATCAGCTGGAACGCCAGCCCCACGATGGGGTTGTTGATGAAGTCGTTCCAGATTTGGCCGGGATCCGGCAGGCCGTCAGGCATCGATGGGAGACCTCTACTGAGTGGCGCCCGGCCGTGTCCGGCGACCCGACGCGGCGGTCATGCTAGCAGATGGGCCGCTTGACCCCTCCGCGGCGGCCAGGTCGCCAAGCACCTCCACCAGCAGTCGATGCTCACGCTCGAGCACCCGTGCCGCCAGCGCCTCGGCCGTCTCCCCCGGCTCGACGTCGACGACCACCTGGCTGATGATCGGTCCGGCATCCAGGTCCGGCGTGACCGCGTGCACGGTGACGCCCGTCCGCGCGTCGCCGGCGGCCAGCACCGCCCGGTGCACCGCCAGGCCCATCATCCCCGCACCCCCGTGCCGCGGCAGCAGGCTGGGGTGGATGTTGATCGCCGGTCCGGCGTAGGCCTCGAAGAAGGACCGATGCAGGAGCTGGTCATATCCCGCCAGCAGGGCAAGATCCGCGCCTGCCTCGACCAGCGCCTCCCCGACGGCCCGATCGCGTTCGTCGGCGGACCCGAAGTCCGCGCGGCGCAGGACGCGCGACGGGATCCCGTGGTCGTGGGCGACGTCGAGCGCCCGCACGCCGGGCCGGTTCGAGACCACCAGGACCGGCTCGACGCCGGGCAGGCGCCCTCCGGCCACCGCGTCGAGCACCGCCTCCAGGTTGCTGCCTCGGCCGGAGACCAGGATCGCCAGGCGCATCGGCTCAGACGAAGTCGACGCGCGGCCGGCCGTTCGACACCGGCACCACCGTCCCCACCCGCACCGCTTCAGGCACGGCCCGCTGCGCCGCCTCCACCAGCTCCGGCCGAACCACGGCGGTCAGCCCGATGCCCAGGTTGAAGGTGCGCACCATCTCGGCGTCGGGGATGTCGCCACGTTCCTGGATCAAGCTGAAGATGCGCGGCACTCGCCACGATCCCGACTCGACCTCCACGCCCAGCCCATCGGGCAGGGTGCGCGGGATGTTGTCGGTCCAACCGCCGCCGGTGATGTGGGCCAGCGCCAGCAGGTCGCCGCCGGCCTCGCGCAGCGCGCGCCGCAGGCCGCGGATCTCGTCCAGGTAGGAACGGTGGGGCTCCAGCAGCTCCTCGCCGATGGTCCGCTCCAGGCCCGGCGCGGTGCGGTGCCACTCGTCGTGGCGCAGGACACGACGCACCAGGGAGTAGCCGTTGGTGTGCAGCCCCGACGAGGGCAGGCCCAGCAGGGCGTCGCCGGCCCGGACGCCCGAGCCGTCGATCAGGTCGCGGCGCGCCACCACCCCCACGATGAAGCCGGCGAGGTCGTAGTCCTCGCCGTGGTAGAGGTCCGGCATCTCCGCCGTCTCGCCGCCGACCAGGGCCACCCCGGCGGCCGCGCAGGCGGCCGCCACGCCGCCCACGACCTCCTCGGCCACCTCCGCGCGCAGCGTGCCGGTGGCCAGGTAGTCAAGGAAGAAGAGCGGGTCGGCGCCCTGCACCGCGATGTCGTTGATGCAGTGGTTGACCAGGTCGACACCGATCGTCCCGTGCCGGCCCAGCGCCACCGCCACCTTCAGCTTGGTGCCCACGCCGTCGGTCGATGCCACCAGCACTGGCTCGGGGTACGGATCGGGGTCGAACCGGAAGAGGCTGCCGAACCCGCCGATGCCGCTCAGCACGGCCGGCGTGGCGGTGGACGCCGCCGCACGGCCGATCAGCTCCACGGCCCGTCGCGCCTCGTCGACGTCCACGCCGGCGCGCCGGTAGCTGCCGCCCATCAGCCGCGCTCCAGGGCAAACTTGTCCACGTCCAGCGGCACATCGACCGGGTATCGCCCGTCGAAGCAGGCGGTGCAGTGGCGTCGCTCGCCATCCGCCTCGCGGGCCACGGCCGCCTGGAGCCCCTCCTTGGAGAGGTAACCGAGCGAGTCGGCCCCGATCCGGAGCCGGATCTCCTCCAGGGTGTGGGTGGCGGCGATCAGCTCGCGCCGGCGGCCGGTGTCGACCCCGAAGTAGCACGGGAACCGCATCTGTGGCGAGTGAATCCGCACGTGGACCTCGCGCGCGCCGGCGCGTCGCAGCATGGCGACGATCGGCCCGGTGGTGGTGCCGCGCACGATCGAGTCGTCCACCACCACCACCCGCTTGTCGGCCAGAACCTCGGGGAGCGGGTTGAACTTCATCTGCACCGCCTCGTCGCGCGACTGCTGGTGCGGCTGGATGAAGGTGCGGCCCACGTATCGGTTCTTGATCAGGCCCTCCCGGTAAGGCAGGCCGATCTGCTCCGCGTACCCGATCGCGGCCGGGATCGCGCTGTCCGGCACCGGGATGACCAGGTCCGCGTCGGCCGGGTGCTCCATCGCCAGGCGCCGCCCCATCTCCATGCGGGCCTCGTACAGCAGGCGCCCGCCGATCACGCTGTCCGGCCGCGCCAGGTATACGAACTCGAAGACGCAGAGGCGCTCGCCCTCGGTCGGGCGCGCGGACCGATGGGAGTGCACGCCATCCTCGTCGACGGTAAGCACCTCGCCGGGTTCCACGTCGCGCACGAAGGTTGCGCCCATGGCATCCAGCGCGGCGCTCTCCGAGGCGACGGCCCACCCCGCGGCGTGCCCGTTCGCCCCCGGCAGCCGTCCCAGGGCCAGGGGCCGGAAGCCGACGGGGTCGCGGGCGGCGATCATGGCCCGCTCGGTGAGCATGGTAAAGGTGTACGCGCCCGTGGCCCGGTGGAAGGCATGCTCAACGCGCTGCGCCCAGCTGCGGCCGGGCGCGTGCGCGATCAGCTTGGCCAGAACCTCGGTGTCGCTGGCGGTGACGAACTCGACCCCCTGCTCCGCCAGGCCGTCGCGGAGCCAGGTGGCGTTGGTCAGGTTGCCGTTGTGGCCCAGCATCAGCTCGCCCAGGTCCGACGCGGCGAACACCGGCTGCACGTTGGGCAGGGAGTTGCTGCCGGTGGTCGAGTAGCGGGTGTGCCCGATGGCGGCGCGCGCGCCGTCCTCGCTGCCGTCGCGCTGCAGCCGCGCCAGCGTCTCCTCGTCGAAGACCTGGCTCACCAGCCCGAGGCGCTTGTGCAGCGTCAAGCGGGTGCCGTCGCTGGCTGCGATCCCCGCCGACTCCTGGCCGCGATGCTGCAGCGCGTGCAGACCGACGTACGACAGTCGAGCGACGGGCAGCCCCGGCGCGTAGATGCCGACCACCCCGCACTCCTCCCGAGGGCCGTGGGGTTGATAGGCCGGCTGCTGGGGCACCGACCGATGATACCCGCGCCAACGAGCTCACGTCGGCACGTCCGCCACGCCGCCGGAGGTACCGGGCCGGTACTGCACCGGACCGCACAAAGCGCCGAAGCCGCGACGCGGCGCTGTGACGGATGGCAACGCGTGACCATCGGGCCATGGCGCATACCATCCGCAGCCGCGCATCCTGCCTGGGACGGATCCTCGTCATCAGTGGAGGGTGCATGCTCCGCCTGGCCCGCGCCATTGGCTTCCTGGCGCCCCTGGCTGTCGCGCTGCTGCTCACCGTGGTGACGGCCGCGGAGAGCGGGGCGAGCGAGAGCCAGCGCACCGTCCAGCTGGTCCTCACCGGCCTGGCAGTGCTGGCCGGCATGAGCTCGATGGCGCTCCTGGCCTGGAGCTACGTTGGCTGGCGCCTGAACCGCCTGGCCCTCGCCCTGGAGGAGACGCTCGACGCCGATCGACCGATCCACCTGCGCGAGGCCGGCATCCCCGCCGAGCGGCGCCTGGCCCGTGCCTTCAACGAGGCGGCCGGCGCGTTCCTGCAGGTGGAGGCGCGCGCGACGCACGACCGGCTCACCGGGGTGGCCAACCGCGAGACGCTGCTCACCACCCTGGTCGCCGAGGTCGAGCGCGCCACCCGTCACCACAAGTGGCTGTCGGTGGCGTTCATCGACATCGACCGCTTCAAGCCCATCAACGACACCTACGGCCACAACTCCGGCGACGCGGTCCTGCGCCAGATCGCCGCCCTGATCGCCGACAACGTGCGCGCCTCCGACCTGTTCGGCCGCTATGGGGGCGAGGAGTTCATGCTGATCCTCCCCGAGACCGCGCCCGACGAGGCCGCGATCCTGGCCGAGAAGCTGCGGACCCTGGTCTCTCAGCAGCCGATGATCATCGCCGGGAAGCAGACGCTGCAGGTCACCATCAGCGCCGGCGTGGCCGGCGAGATCGGCTCCCAGCTGCAGCTCGACGCCCTGGTCGACCAGGCCGATGCGGCCATGTACGCGGCCAAGTCGCTCGGCCGCAACCGGATCTACGTCTATCGCCACATCGACGAGAACGCGCCGGTCCGCCGCGCCCCGATCTCGCAGGACCACCGCGACGCGGCGACCGCCATCGGCCGCTGGGCGAGCGACACGGCCACCGAGGCGCTGGCATCGGTGCTGGCACCGCAGCCGCACCACCGCGGACGGCCCTCGGACATGATCGCGTCGCTGGCCACCGGGATGGCCCTGCAGATGGGCCTGCCCAACGAGGAGATCGAGCGCATCCGCATCGCCAGCCTGCTCCACGACCTGGGCAAGCTTGCGGTTCCCTCCGAGATCCTGGACAAGCCCGCCGCCCTCTCCGACGGCGAGTGGCAGGCCAT
>DASUSP010000367.1:0-2145 GCA_036375035.1 Candidatus Limnocylindria bacterium | reverse complement strand
GTTGAAGGCGTCGGTCAGGCGCTGCAGCTCCGGGTCCGGAGCGGCGGGGACGCGCACTCCCAGATCGCCGGCGGCGATGGCGCGCGAGGCATCGGCCATCCGGTCCAGCGGGCGCAGGATGCGGCGCAGCAGCCACCACGCCGCCAGGCCGCCCAGCACCACGCCGACCCCGGCACCGATCAGCAGCACCTGGCCGACGTAGCGGTCGAACATGGCCTGCGCCTCGTCCTCGGACGCCCCGGCCTCCATGGCCAGGTGCATGATCTGTTCCGAGCCGAAGCGCTGGACGGCCAGGATCATGACCGTGGCGACCGCCAGGGCCAGCAGGACGAACAGGGCGATCAGCCGCAGGCGCAGCGTGGGCATCGGTCCAGCCTGGCCGATCAGCCGCCGGCCGCGGCCGGCTCGCGCCGCTCGACCGGCGCCACGAACTTGTAGCCGACGGTGCGCACCGGGGCGATGAAGCGCGGCGCCGTGGCGTCGTCGCCGAGCTTGCGCCGCAGGCGTCCCAGGTGCACGTCGATGGTGCGGTCGATGATCCCGGGGTCGTCCATGCCGTGGATGGCGTCGATCAGGTCGTCACGGGTGAAGACGCGCCCCGGCCGTTGCATCAGGCCGCGCAGGATGCGGAACTCGAACGGGGTGAGGTCCAGCGTGCGCCCGTCCAGCCGCGCTTCCACCGCATTGGGGTCGACCTCCAGGGCGCCTGAGTCCGTGGTCGAGACCAGGATCGGCTCCTCGCGCTCCTCCTCCAGGCGTCTGCGGCGCAGCAGGGCCCGGACACGAGCCATGAGCTCGCGCGGGCTGAAGGGCTTTACCACGTAGTCGTCGGCGCCCATGTCCAGGCCGATCACCTTGTCGCCCTCGCCGCTGCGCGCGGTGAGGAGCAGGATCGGCACGTCCGACGAGTCGCGGATGCGGCGGCAGACCTCGAAGCCGTCGAGTCCAGGCAGCATGACGTCGAGCAGTACCAGGTCCGGCCGCTGCCGCAGCGCGACGTCCAGGGCCCCCTCGCCATCGGCCGCGAACAGCGCGCGGTGCCCCTCGCGCTCGACGTAAAGGCGGAGCAGGTCGCGGATCTTCGGGTCGTCGTCGACCAGGAGCACGGTCGCCATGGCCCGGACAGTATGTCTCCCGCGTGAAGGACCGATGAAGCGGCGCGCCTCGTTGCGTGCCGCACCGAAGCGCAACCGGTTCCGTATGTAGACCAAGCGGGGAACGCGCTGCTGCCCCACCGTCCTTGTCCCGCGCCGTGAGTGCAGATGGAGGTCCGTCCCAATGCCAAGGCCACTCATACGCCTGCTCGCCATCCTGGCCACGCTCGGTCTGCTGGCCAGCATCACCACCGCGTCCGCCTCGGCCGCGTCAGCGAACGCCACCCGCGTATACCTGATCTCCATGGACGGCGCGCAGGAGGCGCCGGGGCCCGGCGATCCGGATGCCAGCGGAGAGGCGATCGTGATCGTGAACCCCAACAACGACACCGTCTGCTTCCTCATGCGCTGGCGGGACATTGACGGGACCGTGACCGCGTCACACATCCACAATGGTGCCGCGGGGGTACCGGCCGGCGTCGTGGTGCCGCTCTTCGTGAGCGCGTCGTTCGATGGAACTGCCAAGGCTCGCGGCTGCGTCAGCGACAACGGGTGGGCCGACGAAATCAACGCGAACCCCTCAGGCTTCTATGTGAACGTCCACAGCACGATCTTCCCGCCGGGCGCAATCCGCGGACAGCTCGGCTAGTCGACACCACCTCAGTTCGGGGCCGCGGCCGGACAAAACCGTCGCGGCCCCGCCACGTCCCTCAACGTCCCAGTCGTCGGATGCGTAACATGGATCCGGCAATGACACGTGACCGAGCAACGGGGGCGATCGGATTCGGCTCCGGCATCTCCGACGACCACAAGGACGGGATCCGCTGGGTTGATTACTCCAACATCAGCTGGAACCCGGTCTTCTGTAAGCGCTGCGACATCTGCGTGGAGATCTGTCCCAAGGACACGTTGGTGCTGCGCAACGACGCGATCATCGAGGAGGAGAACTGCATCCTCTGCGGCCTGTGCGAGCGCTACTGCCCGGACCTGGCCATCGAGATGATCCCGGAGGCCGTGGCCGCCCACGAGAAGAAGGAGAAGGGCGCGTGAC
>DASUSP010000366.1:0-3631 GCA_036375035.1 Candidatus Limnocylindria bacterium | reverse complement strand
GGCTGGGGATCATGCCGGCGTGGCACTTCTCGCGCGTCTCGGAGATGAGCCGTCGGGGCTATCGCGATGCGCGAGAGGCGCTGCGTGTCGCCGGCCTGTGGCCGGATGCCACCGCGGATCCGGCGCGCGAGGCGGTCGGTGCTTCGGCCTGACCCGGCGTCGAAACGCTCCGGTCTCCCGGGCCTGCTGCTGGTCCACGCCCACCCCGACGACGAGGCGTTCGCCACCGGGGGACTGATCGCGCGCGCCGTGGGGCAGGGCCACCGCGTGGACCTCGTGACCTGCACCGGCGGCGAGGAGGGGGAGATCCACGATCCCACGCTGGACTACGACGAGGCCTTCCCCCGGCTGCGGGAGATCCGTGAGCGCGAGCTGCGCTGCTCGCTGGACGCGCTGCGCGGCCCCTACCCCGGGGAGCTGCACCTGCACCTGCTGGGCTACCGCGACTCCGGGATGATGGGCACCGAGTCCAACGAGCGGCCGGAGTCCTTCTGGAAGGCGGACCTGGAGCAGGCCACCGAGCGGCTGGTGCGGATCGTGCGCGCGGTGCGGCCGGCGGTGATGGTCACCTATGACCCGAACGGCAACTACGGCCACCCCGACCACATCAACGCTCACCGCATCGCGGCGGCCGCCTGGGACGCCGCGGCCGACCGCGACCGCTTCACCGACGCCGGTGAGCCGCACGCGGTCGAGAAGTTCTACGAGATCGCGTTCAACCGGGACCGATGGTTCTGGCTGATGAAGCAGATGAGCGAGCGCGGCATCCCGCTGCCGTGGGACTTCGGGACCGATGAGCTGGCCGCCGACTCCCCGCCGCCCGCCTCGGCCGACCACGACGCCGAAGAGCTGTACCCCGCCAATGTCGACGCGCTGCGCCAGGTGGAGGAGAAGCTGGCGTCCGGCGAGGAGGTGGACGACTTCGGGGTGCCGGAAGCGGCGATCACCACCATCGTCGATGTCAGCGCCCAGGCGCTCGCCAAGCGCGCCTCGATGGACTGCCACAAGACCCAGCGCCAGGACATGGGCTGGCTGCTCGACCTGCCGGACGACCTGGCCGCGAAGGCCATCTCGCCGGAGCACTTCGTGCTGACCCGCTGGCGCGACCGCGAGGTGCCTGCGGGGCTGCGCGAGTCGTGGCTCTTCAAGGGGCTCTAGCGGCACGCGGCAGTTCGCGCCGTGTACCCGCGCTCACGGGTGTAACGGCCACGTCCTGGCCGAATACCCGTCCCTCGGGTGGATCAGCCAGCCGGACCGATGCTTGCCTGGCCATCGCACCCGCAGAGCGCGTATTCGGCCATGTCCTGGCCGATATACCCGTCCCCACGGGTAGACGCGGCGACTGCGCGGGGCGCCCGCTGCGGAATCACCCGCGCACCGGGTGACGCGAACCGTGGCCGTCGTACCATTCCGGCATGTCCCGGGCGATCGGTCTCTCCCAGGAGCTGCGCGACTACGTCGCGCGGCTTGGCGTCCGCGAGCACCCGGTGCTGGCTCGCCTGCGCGAGGAGAACTGGCGGGAGCGCTCCGGGAGCATGCAGGTCGCTCCCGAGGAAGGGGCCCTGCTGGCCCTGCTGGTACGCCTGATGGATGCTCGCCGCGTGCTGGAGGTGGGCACCTACACCGGCTACTCGTCGACGGCCATGGCCCTGGCCCTGCCTCCCGACGGCAGGATCGTGTGCTGTGACGTCAGCCGTGAATGGACCGATGTCGCTCGCCAGGCCTGGACCGATGCCGGCGTCGCCGACCGCGTGGAGCTGCGCCTGGGGCCTGCGGTCGAGACGCTGGACGCCCTGCTGGCAGCGGGCGAGGCGGGGAGCTTCGACCTGGCATTCATCGACGCCGACAAGACTGGCTACGACGCGTACTACGAGCGCGCCCTGCGGCTGCTGCGCCGCGGTGGGCTGGTGGCCATCGACAACACGCTGTGGGGCGGACGGATCGTGGATGCATCGGTCCAGGACGACGCCACACGGGCCATCCGGGCGCTGAACGAGAAGATCGCCACCGACGAGCGCGTGGACCCGGTCCTCGTGTCGGTGGGTGACGGGCTGACCCTGGCGCTGGTGCGATGAACTGCTGGAACTGCGGCACCGCCAACGACGCCGCTGCGCGCTTCTGCATCCAGTGCGGCGCGCCGCAGGCGCGCACCTGCCCGGTCTGCCGGCACGAGAACCCGGCTGGGGCGCGGTTCTGCGCGAACTGTGGCTCGCCCATGACCGATGCCGCGGCATCGGTGCCTGTGTCGGCCCCCGCGGCTTCCACTCCGGTCGCAGAGCGGCGGCTGGTCTCGGTGCTGTTCGTGGACCTGGTTGGATTCACCAGCGCCTCCGAGGGCCGTGACCCGGAGGAGACCCGTGAGCTGTTGAGCCACTACTTCGAGCTGGCGCGCGGCACGGTCGAGCGGCACGGCGGCACGATCGAGAAGTTCATCGGCGATGCCGTGATGGCCGTCTGGGGCGCCCCCACCGCCCACGAGGACGACGCGGAACGGGCGGTGCGCGCGGCGCTGGAGCTGGTGGGCGCGGTCGCGCAGATCACCGATGACAAGGTCGCCCTGCGTGCCCGGGCCGGTGTGCTGACCGGCGAGGCGGCCGTCACGATCGGGGCGGAGGGGCAGGGGATGGTTGCCGGGGACCTGGTGAACACCGCCAGCCGCCTGCAGGGCGCGGCCGAGCCGGGGACGGTGCTGGTCGGGGAGGCCACCTACCGGGCCGCCTCGAACGCGATCAAGTTCGAACCGGCCGGCGAGCACCTGTTCAAGGGCAAGGCCAGCCCGATGGCCGCCTGGCGGCCGATCGCAGTCGTCGCGCGACGCGGTGGCTCGGGCCGGGCCTCCACCCTGGAGCCCCCCTTCGTCGGCCGCGAGGACGAACTGCGGCAGCTCAAGGACCTGTTCACCGCCACGGGGCGGGAGAGCAAGCCGCGCCTGGTGACGGTCATCGGGCAGGCCGGCATCGGCAAATCTCGGCTCGCCTGGGAATTCGAGAAGTACCTGGACGGCGTCGTCGACCCGGCGTACTGGCACGAGGGCCGCTCGCCCGCCTATGGCGAGGGGGTGAGCTACTGGGCCCTGGCCGAGATGGTTCGCCGCCGGTCGGGGATCGCCGACGGGGACGAGGCGGGCGAAGCGCGCAAGAAGCTGGTCGCCATGCTGGAGGAGTTCGTGCCGGATGCCGGGGAACGGCGCTGGATCGAGCCCCGCCTGTCCGGGTTGCTGGGCCTGGCCGAGCTGCCGTCCGAGGGCCGCGAGGAGCTGTTCAGCGCCTGGCGCACGCTCTTCGTGCGCATCGCCGAACGCGCCCCGGTGATCATGGTCTTCACCGACCTGCAGTGGGCCGACCAGGGGCTGATCGACTTCATCGAGGACCTGCTGGGCTGGGCCCGCAGCTCGCCGATCCTGGTGCTGGCCCTTGCGCGGCCCGAGCTGAGCGAGCGGCGCCCGGATTTCGGCGCCACCGTGCGCAGCGTGACGCGCATCAACCTGGAGCCGCTGTCCGACGAGCAGATGGGCACGCTGCTCTCCGGGCTGCTGCCCGGGCTGGAGCGGAGCGCCCTGGAGGGCATTGTCGAGCGTGCCGAGGGGATCCCGCTCTACGCGGTCGAGACGGTGCGCATGCTCCTGGACACC
>DASUSP010000365.1:0-4763 GCA_036375035.1 Candidatus Limnocylindria bacterium | reverse complement strand
CGATGGTCGCCGCGACCGACGCGAAGATCACCGTGTGGAAGGCCCTGATCGAGACCAGTGTCGCGTGGTGCCATTCCCGCGGGATGAGGCGAGCCGCCGGTTTGGTGAGGTGCGTGCTCCAGGCGGCGGTCCGTCGCTGATCGGTCATGGACGGCATGGTCGCCTGGGGGAAGCGCCTCCGCCCGTGCCGGATGGCCGGTTCCACGGGGCCCGGAAGTCAGATCGGCCAGCCCGATCACCTTGACCGGTCACCCCAGGGTGTCCAATATTGTGGGCCTATGTCCAACAATGCGGGACATCGAGGCGGCCGGGGGCCACTGGCCGACCTGCGCGTCCTGGAGCTGGGCACCTTGATCGCCGGACCGTTCGCGGGTCGCATGCTCGCCGACTTCGGCGCCGATGTCATCAAGGTCGAGCACCCGATCAAGGGCGACCCGCTTCGTAAGTGGGGCATGAGCGGCGACGGGACCGATTCGCTGTGGCACCTCGTCCAGTCCCGCGGCAAGCGCTCCGTCTCGGCGGACCTACACGATGCCCGTGACCAGGCCTTTTTTCGCCAGCTGGCGGCCGAGAGCGACATCCTGATCGAGAACTTCCGCCCCGGCAGGCTCGAGGAGTGGAACCTGGATCCCGAGGCCCTCATGGAGGCGAACCGGGGACTGATCGTGGTCCGTATCTCGGGTTACGGGCAGACAGGCCCGCTTCGCGACCAACCCGCGTTCGGCACCATCGCCGAGGCGGCCGGCGGCCTGCGATACATCACCGGGGAGCCGGATCGACCGCCGGCCCGGGTGGGCCTCAGCCTGGGGGACTCGATCGCCTCGCTTCACGCGCTGGTGGGCGCCCTGATCGCGCTGCACGAGCGAAGTGCCTCCGGACGCGGCCAGGTGGTTGACGTGGCGCTCAGCGACGCCCTCTTCTCCATGCTCGAGGGCATCCTGCCGGAGTACTCGTTCTTCGGCGCGGTTCGCGAGCGCACAGGGAACATCGCCCACAACTCCGCGCCGACCAACGCCTACGAGTGCGCCGATGGGGCGCTGGTCTGCATCGCGGCGAACACGAATGGGCTCTTCGGCCGGCTGGCAGCTCTCATCGGCCGGGATGATTACGTGGCGGATCCAGCGCTGGCCACCAACCAGGGGCGAGTTGAGCGCGCCGCGGAACTCGACGATGCCGTCGGGGTGTGGACGAGCCAGCGGACCGCGGACGAGGTCGTGAGCCTGCTGCGCCAGCACGGCATCCCGGTGAGCCGGATCAACAGCATCGCGGACATCGCGGCCGACGAGCAGTTCCGGGCCCGGGACATGGTGGTAGGGGTCTCCGACGAACGGCTCGACAGGCCGTTGCTGGTCCCGGGGATCGCACCCAAGCTCTCGCGCACCCCGGGCGACGTTCCACCGCTGGCCCAACCGCTCGGCGCCGCAACCGAGGAGGTCCGCCGCGAACTGCGCCGGCGGCCGCGCAGCCCGTGAGCGCGCCGGTCAGCACCTGCCGCGGCCCGGTCAGCCCCGCCGACATCGGGCCCACCCTCATCCACGAGCACATCTTCGTACGCAACCCGGAGCTGGAGCTGAACCTGCCGGACGGGGAGTGGGACGAGGCGAGCGCGATCGATCGGGCGGTCGCCGGCCTCGAAGCGCTCCACGGGCTTGGCATCCGGACGGTCGTCGACCTCACCGTGCCCGGCCTCGGTCGAGACCTGCGCGCCGTGGCCGCGGTCGCGCGGCGAACGCGCGTGAACATCGTGGTCTCGACCGGGTGGTACAGCCCCAATGTGCTCCCGACCTACTTTGCGTTCCACCGGCCCGGTGGGCTGATCGATGGGCCCGACCCGCTGGAGGGGCTCTTCGTTCGCGACATCACCGAAGGTATCGCCGGGACGGGGATCCGGGCCGGGATGCTCAAGGTCATGACCGAGGCCGAGGGGATGACGCCGGACGTGAGCCGGGTGCTTACGGCGGCGGCGGCGGCCCAGCGCGTGACGGGCATCCCGATCACCACCCATTCGAACCCGGCACTGCGCAACGGACTGCAGCAGCAGGCCTTCCTCGGCGAGCGTGGTGTCCCGCCGGAGCGCCTGGTCATCGGTCACTCCGGAGACGGCGCTGACCTGGCCTACCTGCGCGAGCTGATGGACAACGGGTCGACCCTCGGCATGGACCGATTCGGCATGCGCCATGTCCTGGACGACGAGACCAGGCTGCGAACGGTGCTGTCGCTGCTCGAGCTGGGATATGCCGATCGCATGGTTCTCTCGCACGACGCCGCCTTCTACAGCCACGTCACCACGCCCTCCTGGCGAGCCCAGACCGCCCCGGACTGGCACATGGAGCACATCTCGCGCCGAATCCTGCCGGCCCTGCGCCAGGCAGGTGTGGCGGAAGCGGAGATCGAGCAGATGATGGTCCGCAACCCCGCCAGGCTGCTGGAGCCGGACCTCAACACGGAGGAAACTTCATGAAGGCCGCGCTGCTCGTCGCTCCCGGTGAGCTGCTCGTCGAAAAGATCCCGGACCCGCAAGCGGGACCGGGCGAGGTGCGCATCGCCGTCGGAGGCGTTGGCCTGTGCGGCTCGGACCTCAGCGTGTTCAGCGGCCGGTGGCAAGTACCCCGCTACCCGTGGGTCATGGGCCACGAGGCATTCGGCGTCATCGAGTCGGTCGGGGAGGGGGTGCCGCCCGGCCGGGTGGGGGAGACGGTCGTGATCGAGCCGAACGCGGTGTGCTTTGCCTGCGACCAGTGTCTGCGGGGCAGGACCTCGGCTTGCACCAGGCGGCAGTCGGTCGGCATGAACCGCGCCGGGGCGCTGGCCGAGCTGCTGGTCGTTCCGAGTCGATTCGCATGGTCGGTGGGAGAGATGGATCCCCGCGACATGGTCTGCGTGGAGCCGATGACCGTGGTACAGGCTGCGCTGCGCAGGAACCCCGAGGCGCTCCCGCGCTCTGCGCTGGTGGTTGGCGTCGGACCGCAGGGCCTGCTGATGAGCCTGGCGCTGCTCGAGCGCGGAATCGAGGTTCAGGCACATGACGTCAACCCGGACCGCGTCGCCTTCGCAGCGGGGTTCGGCGCCCGTCCGGCGAGCGCTGAGCCAAGCGAGCGCTTCGCGCTGATCGTCGACACGGTTGGCTCACCGACGTCCATGGAAACGGCCCTCGAGCGGCTCGAGGTGGGAGGGACCCTGATTCTGCTGGGGCTGGATAGCCGACCGTTCGACCTGACCGCCCAGCGGATCGTGCGCGGCCAGATGGTCCTGCGTGGGTCACTGACCTACGACCATCCGACCGATTTCGAGCACACCATCGCGGCGATCGCCGCGGGGCGGCTGGGACCCGGGCGGATCATCACCGACGAGTACCCGATGGACGATGCCCAGTTCGCATTCGACCGGAATCCGCGGGCGCGCGGGAAGACGTGGATTCGGGTCGGCACCCACCCGCCTCGGCTCTTGACGCGTCCCGTATCATAGACCGGTGTCCAACTATGTGGAACACATGTCGGCCTCAGCCCGCGAGACGGATGAGTGAGGCCAAGGAGGAAGGTCAGGGCACTTCTCAAGCTGCGAGCCCAAAGGATCCGACGGCAACCACGAAGGGAGTGATGATGAGCACCCGACTCCGGACCATCCTCGTCGCGTTGGCGGCGCTCATGCTGGTGCTGGCGGCCTGCAATGGCGGCGCCAGTCCATCGGGGGCCACCGCATCGGCCACCGCGGCAACGAGCGCCGACGAATCGGCTGAGGCCTCGGAGCCCGCGCAGTCCGAGATCGAGCTGACGCTGGCTCATAGCTACCAGGAGGGCCAGCCTCAGGTCGAATGCGGAGCCAACGTCATCAAGGAGGAGGTCGAGGCCGCAGGCGTCGGCATCACCATCGAGATCTTCGGCGCCAGCCAGCTCGGCGGTGACGCAGATCGGATCCAGTCGGTCATCGCCGGTGACATCGACATGGACATCCAGGGCGCCTCGGCCTTGAGCGCCGTATATGAACCGATGAGCGCCGTGGACGGCGCGTTCGTGTTCGACGACAGCGACCACCTCTACCGGTTCTTCACCAGTGACGCATCCGACGCACTGAAGGATGGTTTCGAGGAGGAGACCGGCGTCCACATCCTGGGCGCCTGGAACACCGGCGCCCGCCAGTTCACGGCCAACGTCCCGATCCGGCACCCCGATGACCTGCAGGGGCTGCGCATGCGGTTCCCGCCCTCCCCGCAGTTCCTGATGAACGCGGCGGCCATGGGCGCGGAGGCGGTGGAGGTGGCGTTCGAGGAGCTGTACCTGGCCCTGCAGCAGGGCACGGTCGACGGCCAGGAGAACCCGATCGTCAACATCGATGCCATCAACCTGGACGAGGTGCAGGACTACATCAGCCTCTCGAGCCACCAGCTCAGCTCGAACCTGGTGATCATCGGGCCGGTCTGGAATGACCTGAGCACCGAGCAGCAGGACACGCTGACGGCGGCCGTGGAAGAGGCCATGGTCCAGGAGCCGCAGTGCGCTGAGGAGTCTGAGGCGGAGATCCTCGAGGCTTGGCGTGACTCCGGCGCGCTCGAGATCGTTGACGACGTCGACCGAGACGCCTTCCGCGAGCGAGCGGAGCCGTATCTGCGCGACAACTTCACCGATGAGCAGGTGGAGGTGCTGGAGGCGATCCGATCCACGGCTGAGTAGCGCCCGACGAGGGGTGGTGCCCGGGTCGACCCGGGCACCACCCCTCGTCGGGCGCTACTCAGCCGTGGATCGGATCGCCTCCAGCACCTCCACCTG
>DASUSP010000364.1:0-3197 GCA_036375035.1 Candidatus Limnocylindria bacterium | reverse complement strand
TGTGCTTGGGAATGACGCAGATGACCATCACCACGCCAGAGCGCTTGATCACCTTGCAGCGCTCGCAGCGGGGCTTCACGGACGCAGAAACCTTCATCTCATCCTGTACGTGATGCGACCCCGGGTGAGGTCATAGGGACTCAGCTCGACGCGGACGGTGTCGCCGGGCAGGATGCGGATGAAGTTCTGGCGCAGTTTCCCGGAGATGTGTGCGAGCACCTCGTGCCCATTCTCCAGGCGCACCTTGAACATCGCGTTGGGCAGGGGCAGGATGACCTCACCCTCTACCTCGATGGCATCCTTCTTTGGCAACCGCTACGCACCCTCGTCTGCTGCATGAATACTTGATGGGTTGGGAACACACGGAAAGGCCGCCGCACAGGGCGACCCACGGATTGGTGAGTATACCGCCGGGGCCGGACCGATGCAAGGCCGCCTCTACCGCTCCGTGAGGATTTGGGGACTCGAATCCCCCACCGCGATGGTGTTCTCGAAGTGGGCCGACAGGCTGCCGTCGGCGGTCACCACGGTCCAGTTGTCGGGGAGCACGCGCACCGCGTCGGCGCCCAGGGTGAACATCGGCTCGATCGCGAAGCACATCCCCGCCTCGATGCGCATGCCGGTCCCGGGCCGGCCGTAGTTCGGGACCTGCGGGTCCTCGTGCATGGACTGCCCGATGCCGTGGCCGACGAACGGCCGCACGATCCCGTAACCGTGCTCGTTGGCGACCGCCTCGATGGCGGCGCCCACGTCACCGAGCCGGTTGCCGGGCACCGCTGCAGCGATCCCAGCCTCCATCCCCCGCCGCGTGGCATCGATCAGCTCCGCCACCTCGGGCGGCGGCGTCCCGACGAAAAAGGTGCGGGCACAGTCGGCGTGCCAGCCCTCCCAGATGCAGCCCACGTCCAGGCTGACCATGTCGCCCTCGGCGATCCGGCACCGGCGGGACGGGATGCCGTGCACCACCTCGTCGTTGAGGGACGCGCAGATGGACCCCGGGAAGGGTGGGTTGGAGCCATAGCCCTTGAAGGAGGGGGTCGCCCCGCCTTCGCGGATGATGCCCTCCGCCATCTCGTCCAGCTCGGCTGTGGTGACTCCGGGCCGCAGCTCACGCTCGAATGCCTCCAGCACGTCGACCAGGATCAGGCCGGCGTGCCGCATGCGGGCGATCTCCTCGGGGCGCTTAATGGTGACCATCGAGGCGCGGGACGGCATGCCCATCAGCCCAGCACCTCCCGGATCGCGTCGGCCACCTCGTCGATGGAGCCGGTTCCGTCGACGCGCTCCAGCACCCCCGCCTGCCGGTAGTGCTCCACGACCTCGAGCATGGGCGGGACCTGCTTCTCCAGCCGGGCCCGCACCACTTCGGGACGGTCGTCGTCGCGCTGGAGGAGCCGGGTCCCGTCCTTGTCGCAGATGCCAGTTCGCGCCGGCGGATCGGAGCGGAGGTGATAGGGCGTGCCGCACTCGGGGCACACCCATCGGCCGCTCACCCGCTCCACCAGCTCGTCGGCGGGGACGTCGATGTAGACCGCGTGGCCGATCCGCTCGCCCTTCTCGGCGAGCGTGGCATCCAGCGCCTGAGCCTGGGCCGCCGTCCGCGGGAAGCCGTCCAGGATCGCGCCACGCGCCGCCTCCGGCTTGGCCAGCTCGTCCATGAACATGGCGATGGTGGTGTCGTCGGGGACCAGGTCGCCGCGCTCCATGTACTGGCGGGCCTGCTCGCCGAGCGGCGTGCCCTCGCGCAACGCGGCGCGGAACAGGTTGCCCGAGGCCAGGTGCACCAACCCCAGCTCACGGCCGAGCATCTCGGCCTGGGTTCCCTTGCCGGCGCCGACCGCGCCGATCAGCACGACCAGCCGGCGCCCATCGGGCGCGGCATGGCCGGCGCCCGCTTCGATCACCGGATGAAGCCCTCGTAATGGCGCATCAGCATCTGCGCCTCCAGCTGCTTCATGGTCTCGACCACCACGCTGACCACGATCAGCACGCTGGTGCCGCCCAGCTGCAGCGCCTCGGTGCCCGGGATCAGGACCGAGACGATCAGCGGCAGGACCGCGATGGTGGCCAGGAACACCGCGCCGCCCAGGGTGATGCGGTTCGTGACGCGCGACAGGAACTCCTCGGTCGGCCGCCCCGGCCGGATGCCGGGGATGAAGCCGCCGTTCTTGCGCAGGAAGTCGGCCGTCTGATCCGGCCGGAACTGGAAGGCCGTGTAGAAGTACGTGAAGAACACGACCAGCACGAAGTACAGCACCCCGTAGACCAGCACGTTGTTCTGGCTCAGGTTGTTCACCACCCAGTTCGCCACCGCCTGCACCCAGCCGATGTCGCTGGCGGTGAAGTACTGGGCGATCTGGGCCGGGAACAGGAGGATGCTGATGGCGAAGATGATCGGGATCACGCCGGCCATCGTGACCTTCAGCGGCAGGTACTGGGTCTGGCCCTGGTACATGCGCCGGCCGCGGACGCGGCTGGCGTACTGCACCGGGATGCGGCGCTGGCCCTCGTTGATGAAGACCACGCCCGCGATGACCACGATGGCGATCAGCACGAACGGGATGATGCGCACCAGCCCGTCGGGGCCGGTGATGATCGGGCCGGCCTGGTCGGGGATGCGACCCACGATGCCGGCGAAGATGATGAAGCTGATGCCGTTGCCCAGGCCGCGCTCGCTGATCAGCTCGCCCAGCCACATGAGCAGGATGGTGCCGGCCGTGAAGCTGACCAGCAGGGCCAGCTTCTCGAAGCTGAACAGGTCGGCCTGCGGGATGACGCCGTTGGCCTCCAGCAGCACGCTGAAGCCGTAGCCCTGGGCGAATGCCAGCGGAACCGTGAGCAGGCGGGTGTACTGGTTGATGCGGTTGCGCCCGTACTCGCCCTCGCGCGCGAGCTCCCCGAGGCTCGGGATCACGCCCTGCATCAGCTGCATGATGATGCTGGCGTTGATGTAGGGGTTCACCCCCATGCCGATGATCGAGGCCGTCGCCAATCCGCCGCCGCTGAAGAGATCCAGCAGCCCCAGCAGCTGGTTGTCCTGGAACAGCTGCGACAGACGCGCCTGGTCCACGTTGGGGACCGGCACGTTGGTCAGCACCCGGAAGATCAGCAGGATCCCGAGCGTGAAGAGGATCTTGCGCCGGATGTCCGGCGCGCGGAAGGCGGTGACGAGCGACTCGATCACCTAGGACTCGCTC
>DASUSP010000363.1:0-3494 GCA_036375035.1 Candidatus Limnocylindria bacterium | reverse complement strand
CGTAGCGCAGGCCGGCGAACGAGACGGGCCGCAGGTCCAGGTCGTTGAGGCCGACCTTGATCAGCACCCACGACGTGGCCCACAGGAAGGTGACCAGCAGCGTCTGCGCGGCCGCGACCAGCCGCTCGCGCTCGGTGTGCGGCGCCGGCTCAGCGGGACGCGAGATCGGCTCGTCGGCGATCGGTTCCAAAGCCGGCCACCATACCACCAGGCGCGGCGGCGGCTCCGGCCGTGGCCTCCAAGGTGCCTAGAGGTGCTCGTCCTCTGGGGCGCGTGCCTCATCGCCGCCCAGCCGGGGCCCGATCACCGGCTCTTTGGCGGCGGGCGTCGGCGGGAGATGCTCCTCCTCGCGGTAGGCGGGATCGTCCCCGGCCAGGCCGTGCTCCGACCCGTAGCCGCCGTCGCGGTCGTTCGGCGCCGTCCGCTCCTCGCGGGCGCGGAGGCTGCCGGGTTCGTCCGGTGCCCCCGCGGTCCGCTGCTCGCGGCGACGATGCGACGCCGCGGTGATGTCGCGCGCCGCCTCCGCGTCGGTCACCTCGCGCGTCTCGGCTGGCACGAACTCCCCGTCGGGATCGTCCGGCGTCAGGCTGCCGGTCGCCCCGGTCAGGGCGCCAAGCTCCTCTTCCGCGTCCGGCGGCGCCGGGAAGCGCCCGCGATCATCCATCGCTTCGGGTCCTACCGGCGCCCGCTGGGAGCCTCGACCTCGCCGCGCCACGCGCCGGTTTCGGTGCCGCGCGACTCGATGAACTCCTTGAAGCGCTCCATGTCGCCCTCGACACGGCCGTCGAGCACGCCGAAGAAGTCGCCGACGTTCTCGACGATGCCCTCGGGGTCCACGTCCATCTGGAGCGTGACGCGGGTGGTGTTGTCGTCCAGGCGATGGAACGTCACCACGCCGGCGTTCCGGGCGCCGCTGGTGCTGTTCCAGGCAATGCGCTGGTCAGGGGTCTGCTCGGTGATCTCGGCGTCCCACTCCTTCTCCTGGCCGCCGATCTCGGCGACCCAGTGCAGGTGGGTGTCATCGGTCTGGGTGACCGACTTCACGCCCTCCATGAAGTGGGGAAAGTCCTCGAACTGGGTCCACTGGTTGTAGGCGGTGCTGACCGGGACGTTGACATCAACCGACTTCTCGACGGTGCTCATTGTGCTCCTCCTCGGGGAATGCTTGATGGGTTCGGTACCCACCACAGATGCAAGCGGTGGGCCACTCCGCCAGGTGGCACGACAGTGGAGGCCGCTGCGTGGTCGTCGCCCGCTAACCGGCGGGTGGTGACATGAATCAGGAAGTGGTCCGTCCGGGCCGGAATCCGCCAGCAACTGGCCCGAAGTTCACCAGCTGCTGGAGAGATTTCCACGAAACGGCCGCATCTTGACCGATGTCACCACAGGCTGGTGAATTCGGCGCGGTCCTTGCTGCCAAGGCCTCACAGGCATTGACCACTACGGGGAGGAGATGACATGCCGGAAGGCTGGAGTGACAAGCGAGAGCGGCAGTACGAGCACATCAGGGACTCGTACGAGGAGCGCGGCGTGTCGGAGGACGAGGCCGAGGAGCGCGCCGCACGGACGGTGAACAAGGAGCGCTCCGAGAAGGGCGAGACGGAGGAGGACAAGGACTGACCGATGGAGACCGGCCCTGCGGCCGGGCTCTGCGCCAGGTGTTCAGATCACCTGAACACCGCGGCGGGCCCGGGAGATCGGGCATCATCGGTGCGTGCAGGGATTCATCCGGCGTGACCGCGCCGTGCGGGAGGCCGAGGAGGAGCGGCTGAGCCCGCTTGCGACGCGATCGGCCGCCAGCCGCGGGCGAGCCCGCGACGAGGCGCCCGACGCGTTTCGCACCGCCTTCGAGCGCGACCGCGACCGGATCATCCACGCCAAGGCGTTCCGGCGGCTGAAGCACAAGACCCAGGTCTTCCTGCACCCCGACGGCGACCACTTCATCACGCGCCTGACCCATACCCTGCAGGTGGCGCAGATCGCGAGGGCGCTGGCATCGGCGCTGGGGCTGAACGAGCCGCTCGCCGAGGCCATCGCGCTGGGCCATGACGTGGGCCACACCCCGTTCGGGCACACCGGCGAGGAGGCGCTTTCGCCCTACTTCCCGCCCGACGGCTGGCATCACGCCGCTCAGAGCGTCCGTATCTTCGAGGTGCTCGAGGACCTGAACCTGAGCTGGGAGGTGCGCGACGGCATCCGCGCCCACTCCTGGAAGGTCTCTCCGCCGCCGGCGACGCCCGAGGCCTTCTGCGTCCGCTTCGCGGACCGGATCGCGTACCTGACCCACGACGCGCTGGACGCGATGCGCGCCGGCGTCCTCAGCCCGTCTTCCTTCCCGCGCGGCGTGGTCGCCCGATTCGGCGATCCGGGGCGCGCCTGGATCGGGGAGATGATCGAGGCGGTGATCGAGCACTCCCTGCGCGTCGGCGAGGTGCGCATGGACGCGGAGACGCTGGCGGTCATGAACGAGCTGCGCGACTTCATGTTCGAGCGCGTCTACCAGTCCCCGGAGCAGCGGGTGCGCCAGGAGCGGGCGATCCAGATCCTTCACGACCTGATGGAGCACCACCTGGCCAATCCCGACCAGATCCCCGACACCTACCGGCAGCACGGGGCTCCGGCGGTGGTGCAGGTCGCGGACTACGTGGCAGGCATGACCGACCGCTACGCGCTCGCCACCCACCAGCGCCTGTTCGGGACCGATGCCGGATGGAGCGCCATCCGGGATTGACCGATGGCGCGGCGGTGGCTGCGCGAGTCCGCAACCCGGCCGCGGCGTGGGCGCAGCCTGCGACCCTCAGCGGAAGACGCGCAGCGCGCCGCGGTCGACCGCGAAGGTGACCGGGGTGGTCCCGATTGACTGCCCGTCGGCGTGCGCGGGCAGGACGCGCCGCACGCCAGCCACCGTGACCCGCTCGGCGACGAGGCGGTTCATGCGCGGCTCCCGCCGCGAACGGTGGCCGATCACCGCCAGGTAGTGGCGCAGCACGTCCCACTGGCTCATCCCCGAAAAGACGACCAGGTTCAGCTTGCCGTCGGTGGGGTCGGCCTCCGGCGCGATCGCGAAGCCCATCCCCATGTACGGCCCGTTGCAGACCGTGACGGCCGGTGCGGCGGTGGCCAGCCGTCGGCCGTCGACGTTCAGGCGCATCGGGGTGCGGCGGCGGCGCAGGGCGCGCCAGGCCGCGCGCACGGCGGCCAGCCACCCACGCCGCTCCCCGAGCTGCGTGGCGCCGAACCCGGCGGCGTCCAGTCCCACCCCGGCCGCCTCGAAGAAGCGCGTGGCGTCGTCCGGCGGCTGCTCGTCCGCTGGCGCGTCGACGCCGTCGGCCGGGTGCCAGGCCATGCCGGCGTCGATCAGCGTCACCGCCCCCCACGCGATGGCCTCCAGGGCGGGCTCCAGCTCCATCGGCACGCGGCAGGCCTCCGCCACGTTGTTCCACGATCCCATGGCCAGGATGCCCAGCGTGGCGTCGGTGCGGCACAGGGCTCCG
>DASUSP010000362.1:0-10467 GCA_036375035.1 Candidatus Limnocylindria bacterium | reverse complement strand
TACCCGACCGAGCTGGAGGCGCTGCAGGCCCTGCTGCAGCGCTCGCGGCGGGGCGACGTGGCGGCGGTGATGACCCACGTCGAGCGCCAGCAGATCTTCGAGTGGCTGGCGGAGAGCGGCTACCGCCCGGTGAGCGCTGAGGACCTGCGGCGCATCCTGGCCTGACCCATACAGCCAGGGGTGCTGCCTATGTCTCCAGGTCCAGCTCGGCCAGGTCGGTGAGAGCACGCATCGAAGGCTGACCGGCGCTCGATGCGCCGTGCTGACGGTGCTGCAGCTCCTTCCACACTTCGTTGGGATGGTCGACGCAGACGACCACGATGTCCCCGTCGCGGCCCATGTCGAGGGCACGCCGGGCGGCCTCCAGCTCGTCCAGGACGGTCTCGACGTCCCGGACCCGTGCTCCGTCGTTCATGGCGCTGCGAATGCCGCGCTCGATGAGGGCGGCGGTGTCGCCGCGCGGTCGCCCGCGGTTGTTGGCGTCCTCGCGAACGATGATCGTGTCGAAGTAGTCCGCCGCCAGGCGGCCCAGCTCCACGATGTCCTCGTCACGACGATCCCCGGCGGTGGCCACCACCGCGATGCGGCGGCCGGTCACCAGCGGGCGGTTGCCCCCGGGCGACGGCCGCGTAAGCGACTCTACGAACTCGCCAAGGGCCTGGACCGCGGGCGGGTTGTGGGCGTAGTCGACGATGACGCGGTAGCCGTCGAGCTCGAAGACGTTGAGGCGTCCCGGCGCCATGAAGTAGCTGGTCGTGAAGGTGCGCAGGCCCTGCCGGATGTCATGCAGGTGGGCGCCCGCGGCCCACGCGGCCGCGGTCGCGGCCAGCGCGTTCTGGACGTTCATGCGCGCACGTCCCTCGAACGTCGAGGGGAGCAGATGGGTCCACGCCAGCGGCATCGCCTTGCGGCCTTGGCGCAGCACGATCATCTCGCCGTTGCGTCCGGGCTCCACCGTCACCGCGCGGCGGCCGCGCGACGCCTGGCGCTTCACGATCTCGTTCTCGGGATCCATGCTGAAATAGATCACCGACCCCGAGCAGTGTCGGGCCATGCCAGCCACCAGTGGATCGTCGGCGTTGAGCACCGCCACGCCGTCGCGCGGCACGGCCTCGACCACGACCTGCTTGACCGCAGCGAGCTGCTTCAGGGAGTTGATGCCGCCCAAACCCAGGTGGTCCCCGGTCACGTTGAGGACCACCGCCACGTCGTTGCGCTGGTAGCCCAGCCCCTCGCGCAGGATCCCGCCGCGCGCCACCTCGAATACGGCCAGGTCGACGTTCGGGTTCTGGAGGACGGTGGAGGCGGAGCGCGGCCCGCTCATGTCCCCGCGGCGCACCGGGCGCCCGTCCACGAAGATGCCGTCGGTGGAGGTCATCCCGACCTTGCGGCCCATCCCCTTCATGATGTGGGCGATCATCCGGGCGGTGGTGGTCTTTCCGTTCGACCCGGTCACCGCCACGATCGGGATGCGCGCGTCCGACCCGGGCGGGAAGAGCATGTCGATCACGGGCTTGGCGACGTACTGCGCCTCGCCCTCGGTGGGGTTGGTATGCATCCGGAAGCCGGGCGCCGCGTTGACCTCCACGATCCCGCCGCCGGTCTCGCGCACCGGGACGCTGATATCCGGGCAGATGAAGTCGATGCCGGCGATGTCCAGGCCTACCACGCGCGCCGCCAGCTCGGCGATCTCGGCGTTGTCGGGGTGGATCTCATCGGTCCGGTCGATGCTGATGCCGCCGGTGCTCATGTTCCCGGTGCGCTTCAGGAAGACGCGGACGCCGCGCGGGGGGACATCGGTCATCTCGAAGCCCTGCTCGCGCGCATAGGTGACCGATTCCTCGTCGACCTTGATGCGGGTCAGGACCTTCTCGTGCCCGATGCCGCGGCGCGGGTCGGCGTTGGTGATCTCCACCAGCTGGGCCAGCGAATGCTCCCCGTCGCCGACGACGTGCGCCGGAACGCGCTGGGCCACCGCCCGCAGGACGCCCCCGACGAGCAGGCAGCGGTAGTCGTTGCCGGCGAGGAAGGTCTCGACCACCACCCCGCCGTTCCGCGACTGGCCGCGCGCAACGGCATAGGCACTGCGCACGCTGGCCTCGTCGGTCAGGTTCAGCATGACGCCCCGGCCGTGGTTGCCGTCCAGCGGCTTGACCGCCACCGGGTAGCCGATGTTGACCGCGGCCGCGGCGGCCTCGTCCTCGCTGCGCACGATCTCGGCGCGCGGCACGGGAGCCCCGGTGGAGGCCAGCAGCTTGTTGGTCAGCTTCTTGTCCGATGCGATGTCCACGCCCAGCGAGCTGGTGTGGCTGGTCATCGTTGCCCGGATCCGCTTCTGGTGGATGCCGTGGCCGAGCTGGACCAGCGACTGCTCGTTGAGGCGGATCCAGGGGATGTCGCGCAGCGCGGCCTCGTCCAGGATGGCCTGTGTCGACGGGCCGAATGCCGCGCGCTCGGCCAGGAGCACCAGCCGCTCGAAGTCGGCCCCGAAGTCGAACTCGTCGTCCGGCTCGACCAGGTGGTTGACGAGCCGCACGGCCAGCCGCCCGGCGGCCAGCCCGACGCTCTCCTCCGCGTACGAGTAGACGACGTGGTACTGGCCCGGCTCGCCCGTGCTGCGCGTCTTGCCGCGGCCAACCTCCGTGCCCGCGTCGCGCTGCAGCTGGAGCGCGACGTGCTCGGCCACGTGCCCCAGCCAGGTGCCTTCGCGCAGCCGGTCGGCGAAGCCTCCGGCCTTCCCGGTGGAGCAGGAATGCAGCCCAACGTCAGGGAGGAGGTCGAGCAGCCCGTCCACGAAGCCGGGGATGGTGTTTGACGGGAACTCCTCCAGCACTCCCAGGTCCACCACGAGCTTGATGGCCGGCTCGTAGTTCCAGTAGTTCGGTCCTCGGTAGACCCGCGTCTCGAGGATCCGCAGCGTGGCCGCCGGCTTCAGCTTCGCCCGCCTCGCGCGCCCGGCAGCCGCCTTCCTCACCGATGCCGCCGCGACCGGTCGCCGGCTCCTGGCCTGGCCGGAGCTCACTCGCTCGCCTCCTCTTCACGGCGTTGGGCGTACAGGGCACGCCGACGTGCGCGCTCCGGGGCCGTGTCGTCGGCGCCTTCCGCCGCGATGCGCCGGATCAGCCGCCGCGTGGCGGTCCCGGCCCGCTCCAGCTGGGCCAGCTCGCGCTCGCTGGCGGAAACCGGCCGCAGCGGGGCCAGCAGGCGCCGCCGCCGCAGGTCGAAGCGGTAGCCGGACGGGAGGGAGTGCAGCACCACGCCGCTGATCATCATCGGGCGATGGCGCTTGACCTCGTAGGCGTCGGTCTGGATGCGCGCCGGATCGAGCAGCATGACCGATCCCTTGCCGAGGACCTCCATGACGCCCGATGGGCTCACCAGCGCCGCGGTGTCCTCGTCGATGCCCATCCCCAGCAGGGACGGGGACTGCGCCACCAGGGCCAGCAGGCGGCCGAGCCGATTCCGCTGCTCGAAATGCTGGTCGATGATGACGCCCGGCAGCAGCCCCAGGCCCGCGCTCATCTGGGTCATGCGCTGCTTCGGGGTGGCGCCGCTGGTGCCGAACGCGACCATGTGGCTGCTGATGGCCGACGCCCCGGCGCTGGTGCCGGCCACGATCGTCCCTCGCTTGTGGCGGTCCACGATCACCCGCCCGAGGGCCGTGCCGCCGATCACGCTCGACAGGCGCAGCTGGTTCCCGCCGGTCATGAAGATGCCGGTGGCATCGGCCGCCGCCTCGCACAGCTCCGGATCGTTGGCGTCGTCGCGGGTGAGCGGGCGCAGCCCGCGCACGTCGGTCACGTCCATCTGGCGGAAGAGGCTCTTGTACAGCTCGGTGGCCTCGTCCCCCAGCGACGAGGCGGTGGAGATGACCGCGATGCGGGCGTCCGTGCCGCCGGCCAGGCTCACGAAGCGCGCCAGGATCTGCCGCTGGCGGAGCTTGTCCTCAGCGCCACCGATGATCAGCAGGTGCCCGGCGCGTGGACCTCCCGGGCGGGCGGGGGCGGCCATGTGGCGGTGAGCATACTCAATGCGCCCGGTCGGCGGGCCGAGGGCCGGGCGTCGTATCCTCATCGGATGGCCACCGATGGCGCGCCCGCGGCGGCGCGCACCGAGCAGCGCGACTTCTACGAGGTGCTGGGGGCGGAGCCCTCGGCGACCTCGGACGAGCTCCGCGCGGCGTTCCGTGAGGCCGTGCTGCGGCACCATCCCGATCGCAGCGACGCCGGAAGCCTGGCCACCCGGCGCACATCGATCCTGAACCGGGCCTGGGCGGAGCTGCGCGACCCACTGCGACGGCTGCATTACGACCATGCCCTGGAGCGCGGCGGTGCCGAGACGCTCGCCTGGCCGCTTGACGCCGACGAGCGGGCACGGGCGCGGCCTCGACGCCGTGTCGCCCCGCTCCCGACCACCCCCAGCCGCTGGCACCAGCCGGAGTGGCGCAACGTGGCGGGATTCCGCGTCCCGGCCGAGGTCTTCATGGCCGGCCCGGCCCGCCAGGACGCGTGGATCGTCGAGCATCACATCGCCGGGGAGGACTGGCGCGAGCACTCGGAGCGCTACTGGCTGCGCTTCGCGGCGGATCACTATCGCGACCGCGGGCGGCTGGACGATTGGGTCGGGGCGCTGGAGCGCCTGGTGGAGCTGGACGCCGGCTTCGAGACCCTGGTCCGCGCGCGACTGCGCCAGGCGTACGTGGCCACCCGCTCGTTCCTGCGGGGGATCGGCTTCCTGCGCGAGGTGGCATCTCGTTACCCGGCGGACACACCGCAGCGTCGCTGGGTCGATCGCGAGCTGCGCGCCCTGCTGGCCGAGTTCCGGGACCAGCGGGTCCGGAGAGGGGCGGCCGCGGAGCGGGCCGAGTCGGCAGAGCTGCTGCTCAACTACCTGGAGGCGCTGGGCATGGAGCCCGGCTTCCCCGATGTTCGGGCCGCGATCGCCGCGCACCGCCGCGCCGGCCACCCGGGGCGCGCCGCCGAGCTCGTGGAGCGCGTGGCGGCCGCCCCCGTCGCCGAGCCGGCTCGCTGGTTCAGCCTGGTGCAACTTCTGACCGAGGCCGGGCAGCTCGACCGCGCCTCGGAGCTGCTTGCCGAGATCGCGCGCGGCGAGCACCCGGAGGCCCTCGACCGGCGGCGGATCGGGGGGGACCCGGTGCGGCGAATCGGGGCGGCCCGTCAGCGGCTCGCCCGGGCACGCGCCCGAGCCCGCCGACAGGCCGTGCGCTAGGCTGCAGGCGATGATGATGCGAGCGGGCGGATGAACGCCCGCAGCCTGATCGGCGGCATCCTCGCCGGCGCCGCAACCGCCGGACTGTCGACCGTGCTCGCGGATGCCACCGGTGAGCCGATCATCTCGGTCGTCTCGCTGCTGGCCGTGGCCGTCGTGGGCCTCACGCTCGGGTCGGCGGCCGCGCTGGCCGTGTACGGGGTGACGGGCGCCTTCCTCATCGTGCAGGCGGTCACCATCCCGGACCCGCAGATCGGACCGGGCGAAATCGTAAGGCTGGTTGCTTTCATCCTGGGCGCGCCGTTGATCGTGATCCTGGCGCTCGGGCTGGAGCGCGAGCGCCACGCCACCCGCCTGGCCCGCGACCTGAGCGCCGCCTCCGCCCGGCAGGCCGAGCACGACCGGGCCGATGCCGAGGCGGCCCGCCGCGACCTGCAAGCCGCGCTGCACGAGGTCGAGGCGCAGCGCGAGCGGCTGGAGGAGGTGGCCGGTGCCATCCCGGAGCCGCTGATCGTGTACGGCGCCGATGGCGTCGGCATCTACGCCAACCGGGCCGCCATGCGCAGCCTTGGCCGCTCGTTCTACGACCGGCCGCCGGAGGAGTGGGGTCGCCTGGCCGACCCGCGCGACGAGCGCGGCCGCCCGATTCCACCCGACGGCTGGCCGCAGGTCCGCGCGCAGCGCGAGCCGGTCAAGCTGCGGATGCAGGTGCGGCTGCCGATGGCCTCGCGCGAGCTCACCGTCGACGTGGAGGGCACGCCGATCCCGGGCGGCGGCTGCGTGGTCCTGCTGCGCGACGTCGGCCGGGAGGTCGACGAGCGGCAGCGCCTGTCACGCTTCGGCAGCTTCGTGGCGCACGAGCTGCGTAACCCGCTCGCCGTGGCCAAGGCCCGAATCGAGCTGGGGAGTCGCGAGCCGGACATCCCGCCCCGCGCCGCGGACCACGCTCGCCGGGCGCTGGAATCGGTCGATGCCGCGATCGCCATCCTGGAGCGCCTGGAGCTCTTCTCGCGCGCCGAGGCGGGCAGGGTCGAGGCGACACTGGAGGCGTTCGACCTGCGCGACGCCGTCCGCGCCGCGACCGAGCGCCTCCGGGCTCGGGGGAGCGATCGACAGGTCGCGATGGAGCTGGATGGCGACACCATCATCACCGGCGACCGCCAGCTCACCGAGCAGGCGGTGACGAACCTGCTCACCAACGCCGACCGCTACTCGCACGAGGGCTCGCCGATCAGCGTGCACCTTCGTGGCGGCCGCGCGCCCGAGGTCCGGGTCGCCGACGCCGGTCCGGGAATCGCCGAGGAGGTGGCCGACCGCCTGTTCCACGATCGGGTCGCCTCGGGGCGTGGCCTGGGCCTGGGCCTGTACCTGGTTCGGGCCTGCATGGAGGCGCAGGGCGGCAGTGCGTCGCTGGAGCAGCGGCAGCCCGGCGCCGTCTTCCTGCTTCGCTGGCCCGCGACGGCGGCCGGTGCGGAGCAGGACCAGCGTCCGAGCGCCGGGGCCGGCGCGACCGAGGCGTGACCAGCCCCCTCGATCCTCTCTCGCTGCTGCGCCTGCGGGACGCGGTCGAGCCCTATCCGGCCGAGCCGTCGGACGAGGACGTGGCCGCGTCGCTGGGACTTCCGGTGGACCGGGTCGTGCGCTTCGACATGAACACGCTCGGCGGCGGGCCGCTGCCGGCGGTGCAGCGCGCGCTGCGCGCCTACGACCCGGCGCGCGTGGTCGAGTACGGCGACCAGGCGTACCGCGCCCTGCGACGCGCGGTAACCGAGGCGACCGGCGCCCCCGAGCACCGTGTCCTGCCCGGCGCCGGGGCGGACGAGCTGATCCGGTTGGCGACGACCATGGTGGTGGGCGAAGGCGACGCAGTGCTGGTGCCGACCCCGACATTCCCGATGTACGGCGTGGAGGCGCGCCTGGCCGGGGCGCGCGTCGTCGAGGCGCCACGCTCTGATCCCGGGCTCCGGCAGCCGGTCGCCGAGCTGCGTCGCCTGGCGCTGGAGAACGCCGCGCGCCTGGTGTGGCTCTGCTCGCCGAACAACCCCACGGCCGACGCCTACGCCCCCGAGGAGATCGCCGAGCTGGCCGAGGGGCTGCCGGCGATCGTCGTCGTCGACGCGGTGTACCAGGAGTTCGCCGAGGCGAGCCGCGGCCTGCCGCCCGAGGCCCTCTCCCTCCTGCCGCTCCAGGAACGGCTGCGGAACCTGCTGATCCTGCGCTCACTGGCCAAGTCGTACGGCCTCGCCGGCGCGCGCGTCGGATACCTGGTGCTGCCCGATGCGCTGGCCGCGCGCTTCGACGCCGCTCGCCTGCCGCTGGCGATCGGTGGCCCGTCGGAGGCGGCTGCTCTGGCCGCGCTGGCGGATCCTGGGACTGCCCGAGAGCGGCATCGGGTCATCGTGGCCGAGCGCAAGCGAATGGCCGAGCGGCTGGCGGCAACCGGGTGGCAGGTGCTGCCGTCGGTGACGAACTTCCTGCTGGTGCGACCGCCGGACGCCGCGACCCTGGCTAACGCCCTCCTGGCGCGCGGGATGGTGGTGCGCACCTACCCCGGCGGAATGCTGGCCGATTGGCTGCGCATCACGGTCCGCGCACCCGGGGAGAACGAGCGGCTGCTGGCCGCCATCGGGGAGCTGGCGGGCTAGGGCTTCACCACCTCGACCGCCCCGAAGCCGCCGGCCTCGACCTCGTCGCGGATGCGTGACGCGTCACCGACGGTCAGCATCAGCAGCTCGTCGGGTCGGACCAGGTCGCGCGCCGCGGCCAGCACCTCGTCCGGCCCCACCGACTCCAGGTTGGCGCGGTACGCCTGCCAGTAGTCGTCCGGGAGGCCGTAGACGGCCAGCGGCTCCATGGCCGACGCCACGCCGCCGATCGTCTCGAAGCGCAGCGGGAAGACTCCCACCAGGAAGTCGCGCACCTCCCGCAGCTCGTCCAGCTCCGGCGCCGCCTCCCGGACGCGCTCCAGCTGTCCGAGCATCTCCCGCATCGCGTCCGCGGTCACCTCGGTCTGCACGGCGGCGCCGGCGCTGAACGGTCCCGGGGCGCGTCGCGGGTCGAAGCCGGCGCGAGCGCCGTACGTGTAGCCCAGCTCCTCGCGCAGGCGCAGGTTCAGCCGCGAGCCGAAGACGCCGCCGAGCATCGCCCCGAGCACGATGGCCGGGAAGTAGCGCGGGTCGGTGCGTTGAATCCCCAGGTGGCCCATGCGCAGCTCGCTCTGGACTGACCCGGGCCGGTCGACGATGACCACGCGCCGGCCGCCGGCTGCGGCGGGATGGATCTCGCGGTGGCCGGGTCCGGCACCCAGCCAGTCGCCCATCCGCATCTGTGCCGCGCGCATCACCGCCTCCGGGTCGATGGAGCCGACCACGATCAGGTGAGCGCCCCCCGGCTTCCAGTGGATGGCGTGGTGGTTGCGCACGTCGTCGAGGGTCAGAGCGCCGACGGTCTCCGGCACGCCGGCCGTGAGGCGGCGATAGGGCGTGCCGGCGTCGAAGAGGTGCCGCAGGAACATCTCCTCGGCAAGGCGCCCTGGATCGGAGCGCAGCTGCAGGATCTCGTTGAGGCGCTCGCCGCGCAGCCGCTCGAACTCGGCGGGATCCAGGCGCGGCTCGCGCATCATCTCGGCCAGCAGCTCGATCCCGTCTTCCAGGTGCTCGGGCAGCGCCTGGAAGGCGGCGCGGGCAGAATCCCAGCTCGACTCGCTGCTGACCTCGATGCCCAGCCGCTCGGTGGCCTCGGCGAACTCCGACGCGTCCAGGCGTCGCGTGCCGGTGACCAGCAGCTGAGCGGTGAGCGCCGCCACACCACCCTTCGCCTCGTCCTCGGAAGCCGCCCCGGCATCGACCACGAAATGGACCGATGCCATGGTGGCGCCGGGGAGCGGCACCATCCAGACCGTCAGGCCGTTCCCCAGGCGCCGCCGGTCGAACTCGGGGAAGTGGTACGGCCGCGGCGCGCCGGACGCGGGGCGCAGCGGGTTGGGTGCCAGGCTCACGATGCCACCCCCTCGGCCGGCGCCTCCACCGCGTCCTTGGCCGCCTGCGGCAGGTAGGTGAGCGAGAGACGGTTGTCGGGGAGCAGCGTGTCGGCCATCGCCCTGCGGATCCGATCCGGCCCAACGGCCAGGTAGCGGCTCACCTCGGTGTTGATGCGCTCAGGGTCGTCGAAAAGGCAGGCGTACATCGAGAGACGATCCGCCCGCTCCGCGATTCGCTCCAGGCTGGACTCGACCGCGGCGGCGTGGAGGTTGCGGACTCGCTCCAGCTCCGCCTCGCTCGGGCCGTCGGCGGCGAGCCGGTCGATCTCGGCCACCATCGCCGTCTCCAGGTCCGCCGGGTCGATGCCGGGGCGGGCGGTGGCCCACAGGGTGAACATCGAGGCACCGCCCACCGCCGGGAAGGGGAAGACGGTCACGTCCTGCGCCAGCTGCCGCTCCCGCACCAGGACCCTGTACATCCGCGAGGCGCGGCCCGCGCCCAGCAGGTCGCCGGCGACGTACAGCGCCTCGAAGGCATCGGTCCCGAAGACGGGCATGCGGTGGGCAAGGTAGACGCGCGGCAGGGAGCACATGTCGGTGACGGTCTCGCGTCGCGGCTCGCCCAGCAGCGCTGGCAATGACACGTCAGGTGGCGGGGGAAGGGTCGAGTTGGCCGGGATGGGACCGAAATGGCGCTCGATCATGGCCAGCGCGGTCGCCGGCTCGAAGTCGCCGGCAACGGTCAGCACCGCGTTGTTCGGGGCGTAGTAGGTGGCGAAGAAGTCGCCAACGTCCTCCAGCGACGCGGCGTCGAGGTCGTCCATGGAGCCGATGGTGGAGTGATGGTAGGGGTGCGTCTCCGGGTAGAGCAGCTCCTGGATGCGCTCGTCCCAGGTGCCGTACGGCTGGTTGTCGACCGACCAGCGACGCTCGTTCTTGACGACCTCGCGCTGGTTGTCCAGCTTCTCCTGGGTCATGGCCGGCAGCAGGCTGGCCAGCCGGTCGGATTCCAGCCACAGGCCCAGCTCCAGCTCGTGGCTCGGCAGCGTCTCGAAGTAGTTCGTTCGGTCCAGCCAGGTGCTGGCGTTCAGCGTGCCGCCGGCCGCCTGGACGAGGGCGAAGTGCTCCCCCTTGGCGACGTGCTCGGAGCCCTGGAACATCATGTGCTCGAACAGGTGCGCGAAGCCGGTCCGGCCGGGCTTCTCGTGCTTGCTGCCGACGTCGTACCACAGGTTCACGGCGACGATCGGGGCCCGATC
>DASUSP010000361.1:0-4595 GCA_036375035.1 Candidatus Limnocylindria bacterium | reverse complement strand
ATCTGCGCCAACGACGGCTGCCGCTACCTGTTCATCGACCGCTCCCCGGCGGGCCGGCGACGGTGGTGCGACATGCGGACCTGCGGTAACCAGGCCAAGGTGGCGCGCCACCGGGCGCGCGCTCGGGGAGAGGCCGCGGACGCCCTTTCGTCGGCCGACACATCGGTCTAGAATCACCGCGCCCCGGCGACCTAACGCTGGCCGCCCGACGGAATCCGCACCCGGAGGCGATCGCGACCCGACGTGGACGCAGGCCCAAGTAGTCGACGCGCGCGCCCGTGGCGGAGGTTGACCACCTAGGTCGCCATCGGCCACCGACGCGCCGATGCGAGGTGGTCGATCATGCTCTTCTTGAGCCAGCTGGTGGGCCGGCCGGTTCTCGACCGGTCCGGCGAGCCGTTCGGCAAGGTGCGCGACCTGATCGTGGCGCTCGGCGAACGCTACCCGCCGGTCACCGGCCTCGTGGTGCGCGTCGCGGGTGGCCGCGACATCTTTCTGCCGTGGTCCGATGTCGGGGACGTCGACTCCAGCGGCGCGCGGCTTCGCACTTCGAGCATCGACATCACCAGCTTCCGGCAGCGGCCGAACGAGATCCGCCTCTGGCTGGACCTGCAGGACAAGCAGATCGTCGACGTCGAGGGTCGCAAGATCGTGCGCGTCAACGACATCCAGCTGGCCCCGGTCCGGGGGCGGCTGCGCCTGGTGGCGGTCGACGTGGGCCTGGCCGGCATCCTGCGGCGCCTCGGGCTGGCAGGCCCCGGCGAGCGGCTGGCCGGGGCGCTCGGCCTCCAGACGGAGAACTACATCGAGTGGGAGGACGTCGACCCGGTGGAGTCGAGCGTCTCCTCGCTGAAGCTGCGCGTCCCCCACCAGGCCCTGTCCACCCTCCATCCCGCCGACGTGGCGCACATCGTCGAGCAGCTCGCCCCTCGCGACCGGACCGGCATCCTGGCTGCCCTGGACGACGAGCGGGCGGCGGACGTGCTGGAGGAGCTGACCGCCGAGGACCAGGTCGATCTGCTGGAGGCGCTGCCGCCGGAGCGCGCGGCCGACATCCTGGAGGAGATGGGGCCGGACGAGGCCGCGGACCTGGTGGCGGACCTGTCCGAGGAGCGCCAGGAGGAGCTGCTGGCCCTGATGGAGCCGGAGGAGGCATCCGAGGTCCGCGAGCTGCTGGCCTATGGCGAGGAGACGGCCGGCGGCCTGATGACGACCGACTTCATCACCATCTCCGTGGACGAGACGGCGGGAGAGGTCATCGAAACGCTGCGGCGCCTCGCCCCGCCCGCCGACCAGGTGTACTACCTGTACGTCACCGATGCCGAGGGAGTCCTGCTCGGCACCATCACGCTCCGCGGCCTGATCGTGGCCGATCCGGCCACGCCGGTCCGCGACTTCATGCGGCCCGAACCGATCTCGGTCACGCTCGAGACCGATGCCGAGGAGGTCGGGCGCGCGATCGCGCGCTACAACCTGCTGGCGCTGCCGGTGGTCGACGACGAGGGCCGGCTGCAGGGCATCGTGACCGTCGACGACGCGCTGGAGCGCGCCCTCGGCGAGGGTTGGCGGAAGCGGCTGCCGGAGATCTTCGAGCCGGCCGAGGAGCGCTGAGCCTCCCGATGGCGCGCGTATCCGTCACCCGGCCGCTCCGTCGGGCACAGCGTTCGCTGCGGGATCGGCTGCCGAACTTCCGGGTGCATCGGTCCGGGGTCATCGCCTTCCTGGCGGTGCTCGGCCCGGGGCTGATCGCCGGCCTGGCCGGGACCGATGCGGGCGGGATCGCCACCTACAGCGTGATGGGCGCCGAGACCGGCCTGTCCCTGCTCTGGCTCCTTCCGATCACCACCGTCATGCTGGCCGTCACGCTCGAGATGGCGGCGCGCATGGGCGCCGTCTCGGGCCAGGGACTGGGGGACCTGATCCGCGACGAGTTCGGCATCCGCTGGACGCTGGTGGCCATGGTCGTGCTGCTGGTGGCCAATGCCGCCACCCTTGTGGCCGAGTTCGCCGGCGTGGCGGCCGCGCTCGAGATCTTCGGCATCAGCCGCTTCATCAGCGTCCCGCTGGTGGCGGCCGGCATCTGGGCGCTGGTCGTGTTCGGTTCGTACCGCGTGGTGGAGCGCGTCTTCCTATCGGTGGCGGTCGTCTTCCTGGCGTACGTGGTCGGAGCCTTCGTGGTCGAGCCGGCATGGGGCGAGGTGGGTCGCGCCCTGGTGACGGTGCAGATCCCGGCCGACGCCACCCACCTGCTGCTGATGACCGCCGTGGTCGGGACCACCGTGACGCCGTACATGTTCTTCTACCTGCAGGCCTCGGTCGCCGAGAAGGGGCTGGGCCCAGAGGAGCTGGGCCTGGAGCGGGCCGACGCGTTCATCGGCGCGCTGTGGACCAACGTGATTGCCGCCTTCATCGTGATCCTGACCGCCGCCACGCTGTTCGGGACCGGTATCGGCATCCACGCGGCGGAGGACGCGGCGCGCGCCCTGGAACCGGTGGCGGGCGGCCTGGCGGAGGGGCTCTTCGCATTCGGGCTGTTCGGCGCCTCGATGCTGGCAGCCACGGTCATCCCCCTGACAACGGCGTACGCCGTGTGCGAGTCGTTCGGCTGGGAATCGGGCGTCAGCCGGCGCTTCCGCGAGGCGCCGGTCTTCATGGGCCTCTACACCGCACTGATCGCAGTGGGGGCCCTGGTGGTCCTGATCCCCGGCATGCCGCTCATCGGCGTCATCATCGCCAGCCAGAACCTCAACGGCATCCTGCTGCCGGTGATCCTGGCCTTCATGCTGCGCCTGGCGGGGAGCCGCCGCCTGATGGGGCGCCACGTCAACCCGCGCTGGCTCAGCCTGCTGGGCTGGGGACTGACCGGGCTGGTGGTGATGCTCACCGCCGTGACGCTGGGGGCGGCGCTGCTGGGGATCGGCTGAGGGGAACCGCTCAGGCGGTCGCGCGGCGCAGGATCGCGGCGAAGAGCGCCCCGGCGTACAGCGCGGCCAGGAAGGCCATCCCCGGACCCACCGCCGTCACGGCGATGGTGGCGATCGCCAGCCCCACGCCGCTCACCGCGATCGCGGCTCGCTGCAACCAGCGGTTCGAATCCAGCAGCCCGATGGCCGCCAGCAGGTGCGCCCCGCCGCCGAGCAGGAACGCCCAGCCCAGGCCGGCCAGGCTGCGGCTTGCCGACAGGTCGGCGGACGCCAGGCTGATGGCGCCGCGCTCCACCAAGGAGAGAACGATCGGGAAGGCGACGGCCAGCGAGGCGAGGCTGATGGCGGCCAGGGCCATCAGCAGCGCGCCGGCGACGGCAGCGGCCCCGACCACGCCCGGGGCAACCGGGCGCGAGCGCGGGGCGAGTCGGATGGTGGGTGCGAGTGCGGTCATGGTCAGGCAATGCTGACGCCCGGACGGGCGTCCGGGCATCGGGCAGGCGGCCCGGAAGCACCTACGTCAAATGCTCAGGACCCGATGGGATGCCAGACCGTCTTCGTCTCGACGTACTCGCCGATCAGGTAGGGCGACTGCGCACGCGGGTCGAGCCAGTCGACCGTATCGGCACCGCCCGCGGGGGGGCGGACCAGCCGCTTCACGTTCTCGGTCGCCAGCTCCTCGACCGATGCCGCCTGGTCGGGATCCAGCCCGTAGGCGTCCAGGGCGTTGACGTCCATGTGGCCGGCCAGGTGCGTCACCAGCTCGCGCCGAAGCCCGGTGATCAGGTTCACGACCCCGCCCGGAACGTCGGAGGTGGCCAGCACCTCGGTCAGGGTGACGGCCGGCAGCGGCCGCGACTCGGAGGAGATCACCACCGCCGCGTTACCAGACACGATGACCGGCGCCAGGCGGCTCACCAGGCCCAGCAGGCTGGACTCCTCCGGCGCGATGACGCCCACCACGCCGGTCGGCTCGGGGACGCTGAAGTTGAAGTAGCTGCCCGCGACGGGATTCACCGTGCCGAGCGCCTGGCTGTACTTGTCGGCCCAGCCCGCGTACCACACCCACCGGTCGATGGCCGCGTCAACCAGCCGCGTGGCGCGTCGCCGGCCGACGCCCTCAGCCGCCATGACCTCGGCGATGAACTGCTCGCGGCGCCCTTCCATCAGCTCGGCGATGCGGTACAGGATCTGGCTGCGGTTGTAGGCCGTCTTCGCCGCCCAGCCGGGGAACGCCTTGCGGGCGGCGCGCACCGCCTCGCGGATGTCCTTGCGCGTCCCGCGGCAGGCGTTGGCCAGCAGGCGACCGCGCGCGTCGAAGACCTCGTAGGCGCGGCCGGACTCAGTGCGCGGGAAGGCCCCGCCGATGTAGAGCTTGTAGGTCTTGCGCACGCCCAGGCGGTCGGCCGCTCCCCGGCCGTCGGTGGTTGCCAGCGGGGCGGCGGCCCGCTGCTGGAGCACCGAGGCACGGGGCGCCGGCCGTGTCCGGGTGGCGGTCGGCCGTCGGGACGCCATCAGCGCCGAGCCCCGTTGGGCGAGAGGTCCAGGTAAGCGGCCAGGCCGTGCAGGCCACCCTCACGCCCGTAGCCCGATTCCTTGTAGCCGCCGAAGGGCGAGGTCGGGTCGAAGCGGTTGAAGGTGTTGGCCCACACCACGCCGGCGCGCATGGCG
>DASUSP010000360.1:0-3863 GCA_036375035.1 Candidatus Limnocylindria bacterium | reverse complement strand
GGATGCGAACCAGGTCTGGCGTGCCGTCCTCGGAGAGCTGCAGGTCAGCCTCTCACCGGCCAACTTCGAAACCTGGCTGAAGGACACCACGCTCGTCGACATCGACGACAACCGGTATCGCATCGCCGCTCCCAACGGGTTTGCCCGCGACTGGCTGGACAACCGCTACCGCACCCTGGTGAGCCAGACCCTGGCCCGCGTGGTGGGCGGATCGGTGCAGGTCGAGTTCGTGGTGGCCGACGCCCCGGGCCCCGTCCCCGACCAGGCCGACGAGGACAGTCTGCCGCCGCCTCCGCTCTCCGCCGGCGGTAACACCGTCAACCTCAACAGCCGCTACGCGTTCAGCAACTTCATCGTGGGATCCGCCAATCGCCTGGCGCACGCGGCCGCCCTCAGCGTCGCGGAGCGGCCGGGCCACGCCTACAACCCGCTCTTCCTGTACGGCGGCGTGGGCCTGGGCAAGACTCACCTGATGCACGCGATCGGCAACGCCGTGGCGGCCAAGTTCCCGCGCAAGCGGATCCTGTACGCCACCAGCGAGAAGTTCACCAACGACTTCATCAACTCCATCCGCGAGCAGAAGATGGAGGACTTCCGGAATCGTTACCGCCGCATCGACGTGCTGCTGATCGACGACATCCAGTTCATCGCCGAGCGCGAGCGGACCCAGGAGGAGTTCTTCCACACCTTCAACGCCATCCACGAGGCCGGCAAGCAGATCGTGCTCTCCAGTGACCGACCGCCGAAGGCGATCACCACCCTCGAGGAGCGGCTCCGCTCCCGGTTCGAGTGGGGCCTGATCGCCGACCTGACCCCGCCGGACCTGGAGACGCGCATCGCCATCCTGCGCTCCAAGGCCGAGGACCAGCTGAACCTGATCCCGGCCGAGGTGATCGAGTTCATCGCCCGCAAGGTGGTGAGCAATGTCCGCGAGCTTGAGGGCGCGCTGAACCGGGTCATCGCCTACGCGTCGATGTCCGGCATGCCGATCAACAACGAGCTCGCCTCTGCCGTGCTCTCCAACGTCATGTACAACCCCAAGAAGCGGTCGATCACGCCGCAGCGCATCGTGCGCGCGGTGGCCGACTACTACGGGGTCAACCTGGACCAGCTGCGCAGCAGCAAGCGCGACCGGGCCATCGTGGTGCCGCGGCAGATCGCCATGTTCCTGATCCGCGAGGAGACCGATATCTCCCTGCTGCGTATCGGTGCCGAGCTCGGCGGCCGCGACCACTCGACCGTGCTGCACGCCTGCGACAAGATCGCCCGGGAGCTGGCCGAGAACGACGAGATGCGCCGCGAGATCAGCGCGGTGCGGGAGATGATCTACTCCGAATGAGCGCCACGCGGAGCGGCCCTCCGCGTGGACAAGCGCGCCGCCGTGGTGGACAACGCCGCGCGGACGTGGACATCGGCCGAAGCCGGCCCATCGGTCCATGCACACCCCGGGCCGATGCTTCCACCGGTTTCGGGCCGGAGCCGGCCCATCGGTCCACTGCCGAAGGGGGGTTGTCGACAGACCGATGCGGCCCCGGGGAGTTCAGGTCACGGCATCGGTCCACACCGTCCACACCCCTACTGGGGACGACGGCCAGAAGGTATTCTTCTCTTACGTTTCCTAGTCAGTACGAGCCGCGTGGAGAAGCCACATGGGCGCTGGGGTTGTTGCAGGTGAGGTCGGAATGAACGTCTCGGTGATGCAGGAGAACCTGGCGCGCGGCCTGGGTATCGTCAGCCGCGCGGTCAGCAGCAGGGCCACCCTGCCGGTGCTGGCCAACGTCCTGCTCAAGACCGACAACTCGGGACTGAAGCTGACAGCCACCAACCTGGAGATCGGCATCAACTGCTGGGTCCCGGGCAAGGTCGAGGCCGAGGGCGAGATCACCGTGCCGGCCAAGCTGCTGACCGACCTGGTGGCATCGCTGCCGAACCAGCGCATCGACCTGCAGCTGTCCCCGAAGGACCGGACCCTGAAGGTGACCTGCGGCGGGTCGCGCTCCAGCATCAAGGGCATCGACGCCGACGAGTTCCCGGTGGTGGCCGCCATCGGCGACGCCCCGGCCACCAACGTCGACGCGCGGGCGCTGCGCGAGGCACTGGGCGAAGTGGTCTTCGCGGCCGCCACCGATGAGAGCCGCCCGATCCTGACCGGCGTGCTGACCAAGCTCTCCGGCGACCAGATGACGCTGGCCGCGGCCGACAACTACCGGATCGCGGTGCGCAGCCTGGTCATGGCGCAGCCGGTGGCCGCGGAGACGAGCATCGTGGTCCCCGGGCGCTCGTACGCCGAGCTGATGCGCATCCTGCCCGATGCCGAGCAGGCGATCGAGATCACCATCACGCCCAACAGGAGCCAGGTCCTCTTCCACGTCGAGGGGATCGACCTGGTGAGCCGCCTGATCGAGGGCCAGTTCCCCAACTACGAGCCGGTGATCCCGACCTCGCACTCCAGCCGGGCGGTGCTCGATCGCGAGGCGTTCCTGGCCGGCGCCCGGCGAGCGAGCATCTTCGCGCGCGACTCGGCCAACATCGTGAAGGTCGAGGTCGGCGGCGAGGGCAGCAGCGAGGTGTCGATCACCGCGCACGCCGCCGACGTGGGCGACAACGCGGACACGGTGGAGGCCTCGGTCGAGGGCCAGCAGACCACCATCGCCTTCAACGCCCGCTACCTGACCGACGTCCTGGCGGCCATGGCCGCCGACGAGGTGGCGCTGGAGCTCTCCGGGCCGCTGGCGCCGGGCGTGATCCGCGGGATCGGCAAGGACGACTACGTCCACGTCATCATGCCGGTCCGCACGGCCTCCTAGACCGATGCCCGCGCCGGTGCCGGCGGGATGCTCGGCCCCGGCGCCCGACCGGGGCAGATCACGAGGGGAGAGACCGCCATGCGCGTGACGCGGCTGCTGCTGGAGGACTTCCGCAGCTATGCCGACGCCGAGCTGCTCCCCGATGCCCGCCTGACGATCGTGGCCGGCCCCAACGGGGCGGGCAAGACCAACCTGCTGGAGGCGATCCACGTGGCGGTGGCCGGCCGCTCGCACCGGGCCGCCGCCGATGGCGAGCTGGTACGGCACGGGCGCCCCTTCGCGCGCGTGCGGCTGGACCTGGCCGGGGCGGCCGACGAGGACGGCGCGCGGCTGGAGCTGCTGCTCCCGGGCGAGGCGCCGCCGCCCGAGGTACGCAAGCGGCTGCTGCTCAACGGCCTGCCGCGGCGCTCGAGCAGCGTGCACGAGGTGGTGCGCTCCGTCCTGTTCCGTCCCGAGGAGATGCTGCTGCTGGTCGGCTCGCCGGGGGAGCGGCGCCGCTTCCTGGACGGAATCCTGGCCCAGCGCGACCGGCGCGCCGGACGCGACCTGGGCGAGCTGGCCCGGGTCCTGGCCCAGCGCAACGCCCTGCTGCGCGCCATCCGCCGCGAGGAGGCGGGCACCGAGGGGCTCGGCTTCTGGGACGAGCAGCTGGCCCAGGTGGGGGCTCGGGTCATGGCCGCGCGGCTGGCCCTGGTGGGGGAGCTGGGCGCGCGGATCCCGTCGCTGCACGCCGCCGTGGCCCCCGACGACGAGCGCGCCGACGCGGTCCGGCTGACCTACGCCGACTCGCTCAAGGACGCCTGGCCGGATCGGCGGCCGGCGGCGCCCGCCGATGCCGGCGCGCCCGCGCCGGAGGAGCTCGTCGAGGCCTTCCGGCTTCGACTGGCGGCCGCACGGCAGAAGGAGCTGTGGAACGGCGTGACGCTGATCGGGCCGCAGCGGGACGACCTGCGGGTCGAGCTCGGCGGCCGCGAGGTGGCCGCGCACGCCAGCCGCGGGCAGCAGCGGACCATCATCCTGGCCATGAAGCTCGCGGAGCGCGACCTGCTCGGCGAG
>DASUSP010000359.1:0-4144 GCA_036375035.1 Candidatus Limnocylindria bacterium | reverse complement strand
GCCTGCAGCGGCCCGAGGATGGTCACCAGCAGGGCGCGGACCGGGATCCCCAGCAGCGCGGCGGCGGGGATTGAGAGAAGCGTCACGACCAACGCCGTCCCGATCAGCAGGGCGGCCCACGACCGGTTGGCGCGCCAGTCGCTCCCGGTCGTGGCGCGCACCGCCTCGAGGCGGGCCAGGCCCATCGCCGTGAAGGCCGACCCCACGAAGAAGATGGTCCCGATGAAGGCGGCGGCAGTGAACTCCTCCTCGACGATGCCGCTGCTGCCCAGGTGCCCGACCGCCCACGGCAGCGCCAGCCCCGGCACCCCCCAGCGCAAGAGGCGTTCCTGCACGGCGTCGTCGTCCTCGGTGGATCGATGCACCTCGCCCCGCCAGAACGCGAGGGCGCCGAGCCAGCCGGCCGGGTGCTGGCTGAGCGCGGTGAGCACGTCGCCCGCGACCAGCGCCTGGCGCACCTGCGGATCGATCAGCCAGCCGGCGGCCCCGGCCACGAGCGCCAGCAGCGGCAGGCCCAGCGCCTCGGCCGGGGCGGAGCGCCACCGGCTTCGGCGGCCCCACGACATGCCGGCCCAGGCCAGCAGGGCCATCTCCAGCGGCCCGAGCCAGATCGGCAGCCCGGCGAGCGCCTGGACCGAGGCGTAAACGACCGCCAACCAGCTGCCCTCGGCCACGATCTGCGCGGCGGGGAGCAGGAGCCTAGACGGCCAGGACGAGCGCATCGGGATGCTCCGGGTTGGGGATGAGGGCAGCGGCCACGGCCGGCACGCCGGCGGCGCGCGCGCGGGACGCGTGGGCCGGTCCGTCGGTCCCGCAGGCGGCCAGCTCCACGCTGTAGCCGCTGCTCGCCAGCCGCTGGGCGGCCGGCAGGAAGGTTCGCGGGTCGCGCACGGATACGAGCATCACGCCGCAGCCGGGCGCCACCCGATGGGTGAGCCAGGTCAGCAGCCCGCCGTACGGGCCGGAGCTGATGGGACCGATGCGGGCCAGCAGCGCGCCCACCCGTCCCACCTGGCTGACCGAGGCCTGCGGCGCCAGCCACGCGAAGCGCTGGAGCGTGCCGGTGAAGCTGGCCGCGGCGATGCCGACCGAAGCGCCGTCGTCGAGCAGCTGGCGCGCCAGCGAGGCGGCAGTAGTGCACAGCCCCTCGAATGCCGGCTCGTCCCAGGTCATCTCCCAGTGGGCGCCGGGCAGGGTCTGAACGTCCAGGGCCAGCACCACCTCGCGGCCACGGGCCGGCTCGTAGCGACGGCTGACCGGCGTGCCCAGCCGGGCGGTTGCGCGCCAGTGCACCCTCCGCAGCGTGTCGCCCGGCTGGAAGGGTCGCACGCCGCCGTACAGGGCCGGGTCCTGGAAGAGGGAGCGGCGCGCCCGGCGCTCACCGATCGGCGAGGCCTCGCGGCCGGCGCGCCGCACGGGCAACGTGCGCGGCGAGACGACCAGCGTTGCCGGCAGGGGCAGCTCTTCGTCGATCGCGTCGCGGCCCAGGATGTCGCGCACCCTGACCCGCACCGGGCCGAAGTCGTAGACGCCACGCCGCAGGTCCTCGAGGTGGAAGTGGCGCACCACCCGCTCGTACCAGGCCAGCGACCAGGCGTTGTGCAGGATCCGCCGCCCCTGTACCTCGTTGTCCCGGTCCAGCTGCGGGCGCTCCCGCACCGTCAGCCCGTCGGTCACCAGGTCCTCGGCCGCGACCCAGGGCAGCGGCAGCGGCTTTCGGTTCCAGATCGTGACGTCAAGCGGCAGCGTGTCGCCGGCCACGGCCCGGGTGGCGGCCAGGTCGCGACGGTACTCGACGCGGCGCACGCCGAACCGCGTCCAGAGCCGGGTGAGGCCGGTGTAGAGCAGCGTCACCGCCGAGACCAGCAGCAGCCCGGGGGCCTGGGCCACGACGCCCGCCGCGGCGATCAGCAGGGCCAGCACCACCCAGGCGTTCATCGGTCCGGCTCAGGCATCTCCGTCGCCGGGAAGCGGCAGGGGGACCCGGTCCAGCACCGCGTCGACCACGCCGCTCACCGTCGCGCCGCGTAGCTCGCGGTCCACGTCCAGCAGGATGCGGTGGTCCAGGACCGCGTGCGCCAGGGTTCGCACGTCATCGGGCAGGACGAAGTCGCGGCCGTCCAGCAGCGCCCACGCCTGCGCCGCCCGGTACAGCGCCACGCTGCTCCGCGGCGAGGCTCCCAGGCGCACGTCGTCGTGGTCGCGGGTGGCCCGCACCAGCGCGACCAGGTACTGCTCCACGTCCTCGGCAACGCGAACCGTGCGGGCCGCCTCCCGCATGGCGCGCACCTCGTCGCCGCTGGCCACCTGCCCGACGGCGTCCATCGGCTCGGCGGCGGCCTGGTGGCGCGCCGCGATGCGCCGCTCGCCGCCCTCGTCCGGATAGCCGATGGCGATGCGCAGCAGGAAGCGGTCGAGCTGGGCCTCGGGCAGGGCGAAGGTGCCCTCCAGCTCCACCGGGTTCTGGGTTGCGAGCACCAGGAAGGGGTCGGGCAGCGGCCGCGTCTCCCCCTCGGCGCTCACCTGGCGCTCCTGCATCGCCTCCAGAAGGGCCGACTGCGTGCGGGGCGTGGCCCGGTTGATCTCGTCCACCAGCAGCACGTTGGTGAAAACCGGCCCCCGCACGAACCGGAAGGAGCTCCCCTCCAGGATGCTCGACCCGGTCACGTCGCTGGGCAGGAGGTCCGGCGTGCCCTGGATCCGGGCGAAGGAGAGACCCAGCGACGCGGCGAAGGCGCGTGCCAGCAGCGTCTTGCCGACGCCGGGCACATCCTCCACCAGGGCGTGGCCCTCGGCCAGAAGCGCCGTGGCCATGAGGCGCAGCGAGGTCTCTGCGCCGACCACGGCCCGGGCCACGGACGCGCCGACGGTCTCCAGGAAGCGGTCGCCGCGGAGCGCGCCGCGCTCGGCGGTCCCCGGCACGAGCGTCTCGGTCATGTCTTGGCTACCCATCAGAGCGCCTCGGCGTTCACGATGGTCCACTCCCGGGAGCCCAGGGCGGCTGGGACGGCCTCCAGCTCCAGGCGCAGGACCGATGCCACCGGAACCGGCACCAGCTCGCTCCCCTCGAAGACGTCGAACAGGTTCGTCGGCACGCGGCGGTACTGCACCAGCTCCGCCTCGGCGCTGGCGTGGGTACCATCGCGCTCGGCGATGGTGACGCGCACGTCGCGCAGAAGGTTCTCGGTGGCGTCGCCGCAGTCGTCGGCCAGGAGGCCGGCCTCGCAGCGCTCCGCAAGGCGATAGAGGGCGATCGCCGCGGCCCGCTCCACCTCGTCCATTCCCTGGAGTCGGATCAGCAGCGGTCCGGGCGACATCGGCTCCAGGTCGGCCCAACGGCTGACGAATCGGTCCATCACGGCCGCCGGCGTGGCGGCCTCGGCGGCGAACAGCCAGAAGCCGGTCCCCCAGGCCAGGAGGGGCAGCGTCAGCCAGGCGATCGTGGCCGCGGGTGAGCGCGGCGCGGCGGTGGACGCACCCTGCAGCGACCGGGCGCGGTGATATGCGCGTACTGCGTGGGCGGCCCACAGCGCCAGGAACGCGACGCCCAGCAGGTAGGGCGCGAGGTACCAGGTCGTGTCGGCCAGGAGCACGCTCGTCGCCACGATGGCGGCGATCATGATCAGCTCCAGCGCCAGCCACGCCACTCCCCTGCGCGTCCGGCCCATGGCCAGGTCCGCCAGCCCCCAGCCGATCAACGCCAGGCGCATCGCGCGCTCCGGCGTGGGAGCGCTCATTCCCCGATGAGCAGCGAGCGCAGCTCCGCCTCCTGCTCGGCAGATGTGATCGCCAGCAGCCTGTCCCCGTTCTGCAGCTTGAAGTCGGGCCGGACGGGCATGGCGCGATCGTTGCGGATCACCACCGCCACGTGGCTCCCCTCCGGCAGCTGGAGGTCGCGCAGCTCACGGCCGATGACCGGGGAGGTGGCGTCCAGCTGCGCCTCCACGATCTGGACCTCGCCCTTCTCGAGCTCGGTGAGGTGCAGCAGGTCGTGGACGGGGATCTCGTGCTCGATCACGCCCAGGATCGTCCGCGTCGGGCTCACCGTCTCGTCGATCGCCAGCTGGCGGAAGAGCTGCTCGTTCTTGGGGTTGTTGACCCGGGCGATGGCCCGTGGGACGTTGAAGCGCATCTTCGCCACCTG
>DASUSP010000358.1:0-3608 GCA_036375035.1 Candidatus Limnocylindria bacterium | reverse complement strand
ACGCGCAGCAGCTGCGGGGCGGCGACCACCACGGCGACGCATCGGGCCCGGGAGGTGGCCACGTTCAGGCGGTTGCCGCTGTACAGGAACGCCATTCCGCGGGGCGCGTCATCCGCTGACGAGGACGTCATCGAGTAGATGGAAATCGGCGCCTCCTGGCCCTGGAACTTGTCCACGGTGCCGACGCGCGCCTCCGGCGGCAGGTGGCGACGGATCTCGCCAACCTGGGCGTTGTAGGGCGCGACGATCAGCACGTCCTCCCAGCCGATCGGGCAGACCTCGCCTTTCTGATCCGTCCACGTGGCGCCCGAGCCGACCAGGGTCGTGGCCAGCGCGGCGACCTGCCGTGCCTCCTCGGGCGACATGTTGTCGTTCCCGCCGTGGTCGGCACCCAAGAGGCGCGGGCCGACGCCACCAATCGGTCGCGGTCCGTGCAACGCCTGTCCGGCAAGGTGGTCGCGGGACATCAGGCGTCCGTCGTAGAAGACCGTCGAGGTAAAGACGGTCAATGCCGGGTGCATGCGCCAGGTGTGCTCCAGGAAGAGGCCGCGGTCGGCGGGCATCGTGACCTCGTCGCCCAGCAGGTGTCCCAGGGCGGAGCGGTCTGCGCCGGGTGGGTGGGAGCCCTGGAGGGGCTGGTCGAGCTGCTGCGGGTCGCCCATCAGCACCAGGCTGTCCGTGGAGCCGCCCATGGCCAGCACGTTGGCCAGCGAGATCTGGCCCGCCTCGTCCACGAACAGCACGTCCACCGCCCCGGTGAAGTCCTCGCGCCCCCACAGCCACGACGTCCCGGCCCCCAGGTTGCACGTGCCCGATGCCAGCGCGGCCCGGACCTTGCCGTTATCGGTCAGCGCGGTCAGGCGCGCGTCGTCCAGCTGCGTCCCGTCGTCGCCTGGCTTCTGCACGGCCCGGACGTCGACGCCCCGACGGTCGGCCGCCTCGAAGATCTTGCGCAGGAAGTTCTCGATGACCTTGTGGCTGGTGGCGCTGATGCCGACGCGTTTGCCGGCGGTGAGGAGCCGCACCACCATCTCGGCCGCGGTGTAGGTCTTGCCCGATCCGGGTGGCCCCTGGATGGCAAGCGTGCCACGGTCGAGGCAGCTCACCAGGCGGCACGCGGCCTCGAGGTCGTCCTCGTTCTGTCGCCGGAGCGGCGCCCCGGCGCCCTGCCCGCAGCGGGGAGGGCGTCGCAGCAGCAGGTCGCGCGCCGCTTGCCAGGGTCCATCGGCGTCGATTCCGTTATCGGCCACCCATGTGCCCAGCCGCAGCAGGGCTTGGGGAAGCGGCTTGTCGGGCACGCGGTTGAAGGCGACCAGTGCCGACGGATGGCGGATCTCGCCCTCGGCCGCCCAGATGAGCTCCAGCGTGCCGCGCTGGTCGTCGATCTCGCCCAGCGTCGCGCCCAGCTTCCAGGCCTCCCAGGGCGACTCGTCGGCGTGCTCCTGGGCGAGCCGCGGGTCGAACAGATCGGAGCGACCGCCCACGTCGCGGTGCTCCTGCGGCGGGAAGCTGTAGAGCGCCCTGCGACGAGGCTTGCGGGACCGCGGCGTTGGCAGGTACGGCTCGGAGATCGAGATGAGCTCCAGCTGCCCGATGGCACCGTCCTCGTCGACCAGCTCCTCAGGCGTCAGCCCGATGCGACGGAAGAGATCCCAGTAGGTCGCCTTGCTCTCGCGCCGATGCCAGGACAGCAGCTGGGCCAGGAGCCAGCGCGCCCGCTGCTCCTCGGATCGCTCGCCGGGCGCCGGCGGAACGCCGTCCGTCAGCCGGTCGGCGAGCCCCTGCACCTCGGCCGATGCCTCGGTCAGCGAATCCGGCGCCTCCGGCGCCCGGGGCGCCGGGCGCGGGACGGCCTGGCCGGCGCGATCGGCAAGCTCAATCCGCAGCTCCTCCAGCCAATCCCGCAGCCTGGCGTTGCTGATCACGTCGTCGCGGTTGTAGCCTTCGATACGGCCCAGGATGTCCGATGTCGGGCGGTCGGTGTCGCCCAGCTCCAGCCACTGCTCGAAGGCCACGATGCTAGATCCCGCGTCGCGCAGGTCGATCTCCCGGGTGAAGCCGTAGATCGGCTCCAGCTTCTTGATCGAGTAGCTCTCCACCGAGGCGCGCAGACCCTGCCGCACGGCGCGGTACAGGTCCACCAAGATGCCGCCGCGCAACGACTCGTCGACCTCCGCCTCCCGGGTGGCGTGGCGACCCATCAGCCGCTTCAGGGCCGTCGGCTCATAGGGCGCGTAGTGGTAGACGTGCATCCCGGGGTGCTGTCGCCGCCGCTCGGTGACGAAGTCGATGAACTTCTCGAAGGCCGCCTTCTCGCCGGCGAGGTCGATCTCCTCGGGACGATCCGGGTCGAACGACCAGAACGCGGTGAATCGGTCGTCGGTGTCCAGCACGCCGAACAGGTAATCGATGCCGTCGTCGAAGGCGTACGGGTCGCCCTCGATGTCAAAGAACAGGTCGCCGGGATCCGGCTCCGGGAGCGTGGCCAGGCCGCGCTCAGGGTCGATCGGCTCGCCCGGCGCGGGGAGCAGCAGTTCGTGGATGGGCGGCGTCCGTCCGCGCCCCTCCAGCTGGATGCGTGCCTGTTCCCGCACCCGCTCGGCGGACGCCGCGCTGGCGCCGTCCAGCGGGGGATCGAACGGAAGCGGCGATCCGGCCAGCGCCGTCAGCGTCTCGATACCCCTCGCGCGCAACGCTTTGCGCTGGTGGGTGCTGATGCCGGCCACCAGGGAGAGGTGGTCATCGGACCGGCGGCGCGCCTGGCAGAGCATCGACCAGCGGCACACATCGCAGTGGTCGACCGGCTCGGGGTAGGTGTGCGAGGGCGGGTAGGACGGCGGCTCCGGCGGAGCATCCTCCGTTCCCAGCACGGCCGCCTCGAAGCGCTGCTTCGCCGCGCGGTAGTAAGCCATGAAGTCGCCGACGCGCAGCGTCGCCACCTCGTGGGCGCTGCCGCCCAGGACGACCCGCATCTCCCGCGGAAGCACCTGCTGCAGCCCCTGAAGCTGGTCGACGTAGGAGCAGATCTGGAGGACTGCACCGGCCTTCACGTGGTGGGCCAGCTTCGTGTCCGCGACCTCGTAGTGCCAGGCGCCCCACACCGACCGTTCCTCGGGGCGGGTGGCCTCGACCCGGATCAGGAAATCGGCGTAGCCGAGCCATCGGCCGTCGAAGAAGGTGGCCTGGTAGATGACATCGGCGCCGGCCTGCATGGCCGCCAGCGTGGCGTCCGCCTGGCGGCGGATCCGCTCGCCCCGCTCTGTGTCGTCATGGCGCTCGATGCGGACCACGCGGCGTCCGTCCGCCTCCAGCTCGGCGAGGTAGCGCAGCTCGTGCACCTCGCCGCGGCGGCGCAGCACGTCGAGCTCGGGATCGTCCTGGTGCGGCCGCTCCACCAGCCCGGCCAGCGCCGCACGCTCCAGCTCGGTGAGGTGCTCGCAGGCGAGGTAGCCGACCAGGTCCGTGGCGCTGTAGACCGGCTGGCCGTCGATCAGCTGCATCGGTTGATGGGCTGTCCCCTCATGCCCGCAAGCCTACGGGACCGATGCGACAGCTCGTCGGTCACGACGGCGCGGGAGTCTCCGCCGCCGGCTCGCGAACGAAGGCGA
>DASUSP010000357.1:0-9075 GCA_036375035.1 Candidatus Limnocylindria bacterium | reverse complement strand
GCACTCGCCGGCGCGCGGGCCACCTCGGCGCGGGCGACCGCCCCGTCGTCGACCGTCCCCGTGGGGCTGGGCACTGGCGGGGTCGCCGCTCCCCGGCAGGCACCGAGAACGAGGGATACGGCCAGCACGACCGGGATCCGGCGAGCTCTCATGAAGGTAGAACGCTGCGGAGCGTCGAAATGTTCACGGTTCTGCGGGCCGACGGTCACGACCTCCGGCACTTGTGCCCGGCACGACCGGGCGAGAAGGTTGGGCTGCTATGGGCGCACGCGCGATCCCTGTGACGGGACCGCATCGGACCGCGGGCCGGCGATGGTGGCTGCTCGTGCTCGTGGTGGTGGCGGCGGTCGTCGTCACGGTGGCGCTGACCTACCTGACCATCGAGCTGCCGCGCTGGCTGGCCGGCCTGGTCGAGGAGTGGGTCGAGATCCCCGGCTACCGCCGCGCCATCGAGCCGGAGGACCTCCAGCAGTACAACGAGATCGGGCGGCGCAGCTGGGCGGCCGTGAGCCGCTTCATCGAGGCGAACCACCTGTATGCCATCGCCTGGGCCTGCCTGGGGCTGGCCGGCGCGGCCATCGTCGCCGGGCTCGTCCTGCGCCGGGGCGCGGTTGCGGCGCTGGGGGCGTTCGCCATCTTCTTGCCGGTGCTGGGCTCCTACGGAGGGTCGATGGTCTTCCTGGTCGGCATCGGCATCCTGCGAGTCGTGTGGCTGCCGGCCTGGGGCACCGGGATCATGGCGCTCGGCGACGTGGCCTACGTCCCCTACATGGCGGTCGTCTGGCCGGCGTGGCAGGCGGGGCTGGACGTCCGCCTCGCGCTGGCCTACCTGGCGGTGGGCGTCGGGCTGCTCATCTTCGTCGTCGCGACGGCCCAGTGGTTCGCCGGCCACCTGTCCGGCACGCCGCAGCAGACCGGTGGGGTCTACCGCTACTCGCGCCACCCACAGTACCTGGGCTGGATCGCGTGGAGCTGGGGAATGACGCTGCACTCCGCCCTGCAGCCGATGCCGTACGGCGGCTTCAATCCCGGCGGCGCGCTGGCCTGGACCATCGCCACCATCGTCATCGTCGCCGTGGCGTGGGTGGAGGAGGGGCGCATGATCGACGCGCAGGTGTCCGGCTACGCGGCATACCGCGCGCGGACGCCGTTTCTCCTGCCGCTCCCCGGATCGGTGCGACGACTGATAGGTGCGCCGCTGCGGCTCGTCAGCTCGGATGGCCTGCCGCGGCGCGGGCGCCAGGTGCTCCTGGCGGCGTTCCTCTACCTTGGTCTGGCGATGCTGCTCTCCCTGCCGTTCGCAGTGCTGGACTGGCCGCCGCTCGATTGGTGGGCGTGGCCCGGGTACGCGTGGAACTTCTAGCGTCCTACGCCCCCGCGGCACTGCCGGGCAGCAGGTAGAGCGCGAAGACGAGCCCGTCGCCGGCCACGATGGCGTGCGCGGTCCGGGACCGCATGCGCAGCCAGGCGCCGGGTTGCAGGCGATGGCGATCGCCGGCCACGACCAGCTCGCCCTCGCCGGAAAGCACGTGAACGATTGCCGAACGGGCGCTCGTGTGCTCGGACAGCTGCTCGCCGGCCGCCATCGCAAAGAGGACGAGCTCGACGCCATCGGCCTTGGACAGGGTCTGGCTGTGGATGCCGCGGGCAGGAGGGCTGGCCTCGGCGGCCAGGTCGGGGAAGAACGTGTAGCTGTCGGTCATGCCTGAACCATACGCCGAACCCCTCGGTCGGCGGGATCCGGGCTGGCCCAGGTCCAACCGGGTTGTTGCATACGCAACTATCATCTGGGATGATGGCGATATGCCAGCCATCACCGTCGACGATCTGACCATTCTGCCGAGGATTCCGGCGCCGGACCCCGCCACCGCGAGGCATCGGTCCGTGAAGCGCATCACCAGCGCCCCGCGGGGCTTCGAGGGGGAGGGGTTCCCGGTGCGGCGCGCCTTCCACGGCGTCGACCTGGGGGAGCTCGACCCGTTCATCCACATGGACCAGATGGGCGAGGTGGAATACGCGCCCGGCGAGCCGAAGGGCACGCCCTGGCATCCGCACCGCGGCTTCGAGACGGTGACCTACATGATGGACGGGACGTTCGAGCACAGCGACTCGAACGGGGGTGGGGGAGTCATCACCAACGGTGACACGCAGTGGATGACTGCCGGCGCCGGGATCCTGCACATCGAGAAGCCGCCCGAGTCGCTCATCGTCAGTGGCGGGCTGTTCCACGGCATCCAGCTGTGGGTGAACCTGCCTCGGGAGCAGAAGTGGGCGCCGCCCCGCTACCAGGACATCCGCGCCCGCGAGGTCGCGCTCCTCTCCTCGCACGACGGGGGAGCGCTTGTGCGGGTCATCGCCGGGGAGTTGGACGGGCACGCCGGGCCAGGCGTCACCTACACACCGATGACGCTTCTGCACGCGACCCTCAGCCCCGATGCGGAGCTCGCCATGCCGTGGCGGCCCGACTACAACGCGCTGGCCTACGTCCTGGCCGGCCACGGGTCGGTCGGGCCGGGGGGCACCCCGATCCAGACCGGCCAGCTGGCGGTATTCGGACCTGGCGGCAGCCTGCGCATCACCGCGGGGCCTCGGCAGGAGTCACGTAGCCCCAACCTCGACGTGCTGGTCCTCGGCGGCCAGCCGATCCGCCAGCCGGTCGCCTGGATGGGCCCGTTCGTCATGAATACCCGCGCCGAGGTCGTCCAGGCCTTCGAGGACTTCCAGGCCGGGCGCCTGGGATCCATTCCGGCCGTGCACAGCGCGCCGACGCATGTTGTCGAGTCCGGGACCGAGACGCCCGCCTCCTGACCGATGGACGGCGACCGTCACCATGGAACGCGACAGATGGCACTGTCGGTGGCCCCCGAGCGGGCCGGCAAGATGCGCGCATGAACCTCACCTCGACGCGCATGCGCTCCCTCCTGCCGCTCCTGGTCATCCTCCTGCTCGCCGGCATCGTCGCAGCCTCATGCTCGCCGACGACGGGCGTCCGAACAATGTCCGCCGCCGACGCGGTCGGCGAGATCGAGTCCAGGACGGTGATAGACGTGCGCACGCCGGCCGAAGTGGCGCAAGGGATGATCGCGGGTGCGATCAACATCGACATCGGCTCGCCGGACTTCAGGGCTCGGATCGAGGCCCTCGACCGTGACGGGCGGTACCTGCTCTACTGCCGGACCGGGAATCGATCGGCGCAGGCCGCATCGGTCATGCGCGATCTCGGCTTCACCGATGTGGTCGACGCGGGCGGGTTCGACGCGCTCGTCGCGGCGGGGGCTCCAACGGGCCCATGACCGCACGGATGCAGCGGCTACCATCAGCGCGTGACGGCCGCGGAGGCGACCTGCGTCGGATGCGGTGAGCCGATCCTGGAAGGACAATCGGTGATCAGGCTGTCAGCGGGCCTGCTCATGCCGCCGGCGCATTTCGACCCGCTGATCATGCGACCAGACGTGTACCTGCACGCCGGCGGCGGCTACGACACCCGCTACGACGTCGAGGACCGATGGTGCGTGACCGAGGACAGCATGTGGAGCGCCATCGGCCTGCTGAAGGTGCACGGGGAGACCTCGGCATCGGGCCACTGAGATGAACGTCACATAACATACATTTGGGGAAGTGCTGTCAGCCTTGACGAGACTCGCGCTGCGACTGAGTATCGATCCATGTTTGCCTGGTTGAGTCGATCCCGCCGGCTGCGTGCAGGCGACAGCGTCACCGTCACGAACGGCCCGTATGCAGGTCGAGGCGGCGTGGTGCTGGCGGTCGATGGCGCGGATCGCGCCCGCGTCTTGATCGACGAGTGCTGCCAGCCGATCGTTGCCAGGGCCGATCTCCGCCGAGCGCGCCGCCGCTCCGGGATCGCCGCCGCCATCGCCGAGGGCAAGCTGTCGGACGCGGACGGCGAGCTGGTGCGACTCCAGATGGACAGCCGAGACCTGGGGAATGGTTTCTGATAGGACCTCCGTCGGTCCGTTCCGGGACCGTTGGTGGGTCGAGGTCGCGCCACAGCCGGCCTACCCTGACCGACATGAAGCGCACGCATCCAGCATTCTGGGGCTTTGGTTGGGCCGGGCTCTTCGTCGGCGGCCTGCTGACGGTGCTCGGGCTGGTCGGTGGCAGCGAGACGGCACAGCTGGCGGGTGGCTATGGCCTGATGATGGCCGGAGCCGCGGTGTACCTGCTGGGTGGGCTGGGTCTGCGGCGCACGCTGGCCCGCCGCTCGCAGCCCTCCCGGAGCTCCGTGTCGGTCATCAGCGCCACCCGGGCCTCCGCCGCTCCGCCCCAGTCCTGACGATCGTTCAGTCGGCGGGTACCACGTTCCCGCCGGTCAGGACGATCCCGATCGGCTCCGGTGGCCGGTGCCGTCGTGCGGCGGCCCATCCGGCCGCTGCCGCCGTCTCCACGGTAAACGGCAGGTCACGGCGCAGCTGAAGCTGCGCGTCGACGATCTCCTCCTCGCTGACCAGCTCCATGCCGTCGACGTGGCGCAGCATGAGATCGAGCGCCTCCTGCACCGGGACCCTGGCGGCGATCCCGTCCGCGACGGTGTTGGCGGTCGGTGTTTCGATTGCGCGCCTCTCCCGCCACGAGAGCGTCATGGCCGGCGCCTGCTCGGCCTGGACTCCGATGAGCCGCACCGCGCGTCGTTGCGCCTTCAACCATGCGCCGATGCCCCCGATCAGCGCGCCGTTGCCCACCGGGACGTAGAGGGCGGCCAGGTCCGGCAGGTCGCCCGCGGCGATCCCGCCGGTCAGCTCGACCGCCATGGACCCGGCGCCGATGGCGATCCACGGATCCTCCCCGTCGACCAGCAGGTGCCAGCCGCTGCGGCGTACGTGGTCGGCGGCGGCATCCCGCGCCGCGTCGAAGTCCTCCCCCACCAACCGCACCTCGGCTCCCAGCCGCCGCATGGCCGTCACCTTGCGCGCGTTTGCCGTCGTGGCGGCGAAGACGACCAGCGGCACGCCGTGGGCACGGGCCGCGTAGGCCGCGCCCTGGCCGAAGTTGCCGGCCGACGCCACCACCAGGCCGCGTCGCTCCCCCACCGTCCCGGCGGCGAGCAGCTCGCTGACCGCCAGCCAGGTGCCGCGGCCCTTGAAGCAGCCGATCGGGTTTGCGGTCTCGGCCTTTACCACGACCGGTGCCCCGAAGCGCTCGCTGAGCGGCTCCGAGACGAACTGAGGCATGTCGCGGAACGCTGCCGGGATGCGGTCCAGGGCCGCCCGGATCGCGGCGGCGTCGACGGATGGCCCAGCCAATGGGACGGTCAGGCGGCCGGCGAGCCGGGGCGCGGCCGGCGTCGAGGGGTGGCGTTGCGCACCTCGGCGGCCATCGCCTCGGGGAGGTGCCCCGACAGGTGGATCCCGGTGGCCGTGTAGGACTCGTCCACGTCGCCGGCGACCCTGGCCCGGGCGACCAGCTCGCCGCGGGCGTAGGGCACGACGGCGTCGACGCTGACCATGCTGGCCCGCAGCGCCTCGGCGATCCGCTCCAGCAGGACGTCCAGGCCCTCCCCGGTCGCGGCGCTGACGAAGGCGGCCTGCGGGCTGGGTGGCATCGGTGCGGCGCGCAGATCCGCGTCGAGCAGGTCGATCTTGTTGTAGGCGGTGATGCGCGGCTTCTCCCCGGCTCCCAGCTCGTCCAGGACGGCCTGCACGGCCGCTTGCTGGCCCAGGAAGTCCGGATCGGCGGCATCCACCACTTCCAGCAGCAGGTCGGCACGAACGACCTCCTCCAAGGTGGCCCGGAACGCGTCCACCAGGTCGTGTGGGAGCTTGTTGATGAAGCCCACCGTGTCGCTGATGACGACGCGCTGGCCGGTGGGCAGAGTCACCGCCCGGCTCGTTGGATCCAGCGTGGCGAAGAGCATGTCGGCCGCGTACACGTCGGCCCCAGCCAGGGAGTTCAGCAGGGTCGACTTGCCGGCGTTGGTGTAGCCCACCAGGGCCACCGTCGCCACCTCGGCGCGGTCGCGCTGCCGGCTGGCGGTGGCCCGATGGCGGCGTACGTCGCGCAGCTCGGCGCGGACCTTTTTGATCTTTTCGCGGATGATGCGTCGGTCCGTCTCGAGCTGGCTCTCGCCCGGGCCGCGGGTCCCGATGCCGCCGGCCGTGCGCGACAGGTGGGTCCACATCCGCGTCAGGCGCGGCAGGTGGTACTCCAGCGCCGCCAGCTCCACCTGGAGGCGGCCCTCCTTGGTGCGGGCGTGGCGCGCGAAGATGTCGATGATCAGCGCCGACCGATCCAGCACCTTGCAGTTGAGCAGCTTCTCCAGGCTGCGTTGCTGGGTGGGGCTCAGCTCGTCGTCGACGACGAGGAGGTTGAAGTCGCGCATCGCCTTCTCGTCGGCGAGCTCAGCCGCGCGCCCCTTGCCGAAGTACCACACCGGGTCGGGCTCGCTGCGTCGCTGGAAGCCGCTGCCCACCACGGTGGCGCCGGCCGTTTCGGCCAGGGCGGCCAGCTCGGTCAGGCTGCGCCGGATCGGCCAGCGGTCTTGGCGGGGGTCGTCCAGGCCGATCAGGAAGGCGCGCTCCTCCGGCGCCGTGAGATCGACCATGCGAGTCTTGTCAGGCATCGGGCTCATGCTAGCCGATGCGGGCGGTCCGGCCCCGGCGCGAGGCTGGCCGGTACTTTCCGGCTAGTGCGTACGCGGACTGCCGTGTGCCATACCTATCCGCACACGCCGGGGGGCTGGAGGACGACGCCATGACCGAGGCCGCAGCTGCCGCGACCGCGTCCGGTCGACCTGGCCTCGCGCTGCGTCTGCTCGGCGCGCTGCTGGTGGCCGGTGCGATCGCCATGATGGCGGAGCGTCTGCTGGTCGAGGCTGTGCCGGACTACGTCCTGCGGACGGTGCTGAGCGCGCTGTCGGGCGCCGGAGTGGTGGCCGTCGGGCTGTGGCGCATGGTCGTCAATCCCCTGGTGGCGTCGCGCGACGAGCTCAACGAGCGCTACGAGGCCGCTCTGGCCGATTCCCTCACTGACCCGTTGACCGGCCTCGGCAACCATCGGGCCTTCCAAGAGGAGCTCGACCGTCAGGTCGAGGCCGCGCAGCGCTACGAGGTCCCGCTGAGCCTGGTCGTCATTGACCTCGACGAGTTCAAGCTGGTCAACGACCGCAACGGACACGCCGAGGGCGACCGCACCCTGCGCTACTTCGGGCGGCTGCTGTCCAGCTCGGTGCGGCGGCCGGACCGGCCGTTCCGCATCGGCGGCGACGAGTTCGCCGTCCTGCTCCCCCACACCGACCTCGAGGGCGCCCGCATCGTGGCGCGTCGCCTGCTGGCCACCTCGCTGCAACCTGCGCTACGGCTGGACGATGCGCCGCGCTCAGGCGTCTCGTTCTCGGCCGGGGTCAGCGCCCTGCCCGAGCCCGCCAGCACGCGCGCCCAGCTCTACGCCCAGGCCGATGCGGCCCTGTACCAGGCCAAGCACGCGGGGCGCACCGAGGTGGTGGCCTTCGACCCGACCGCCGCGGCCGAAGATGGCGTCCCCGAGGGCTCGGCGGCCGAAGTGGCGACTGTCATCGCGCACGGCCTGTTGCGACCGGTGTACCAGCCGATCATCGACCTGGTCGGCGCGCGGCAGCTGGGCATGGAGGGCCTGATCCGACCCGTGCCGCCCGCTCCGTTTGCCAATCCCGGCACGCTCTTCGCCGCGGCACGCGCCGGCGGTCATCTCGTCGAGCTGGACCTGACCTGCGTGGAGACGATCGTGGCCGGCGCGGGCGCATTGGAGCCCAACCAGTTCCTGGCTGTGAACCTCTCCCCCGCCACGCTGCAGGCTCCCGAGTTCAGCGCGGCGTCCCTGATCAGCATCCTGGCCCGTCATGGCTTCCCGTCGGCACGCCTGGTCATCGAGATGACCGAGCGCGGGGAGATCGACGACCTCGATCGGGTCCGGGCGCGGCTAGAGGACTGCCGCAAGGCCGGGATGCGCATCGCCGCCGACGACGTCGGCGCGGGCAACGCCGGCCTGCGCCTGTTGAGCCAGCTGCAATTCGACATCATCAAGGTGGACCTGACCCTGGTCCAGCGCAGCGCCACCAGCGCCGCCTCGAGCGCCGTCATCGAGTCCGTCGTGGCCCTCGCCTCGCGCACCGGGGCGCTGGTCATCGGCGAGGGGGTCGAGGAGACGTCGCAGCTGGCCAAGCTCGGCGCCCTGGGCGTCACCGCGGCACAGGGCTACCTGCTGGGACGCCCCGAGCCGATGCCGCAGCTGCCGCCGCGCCCCGCCGTCGACCCACGGCCGGCACCGGTGCCGGCGGCCGGCGAGCCGGTCGCATCGCCGATGAGCGCCTGGCGCCAGTCGATCGGGCTGCCCGCCGCCTGACGCCCTGCCCTAGCCGGCCAGCATCCTCCGCACCAGGTCGACGGCGCGCTCCACGAGCTCGGCATCGTCCGCCGGACGCTCACCGGCGTCCAGCCACACGATGCGCGAGTCGCGACGGAACCAGCTGAGCTGGCGCTTGGCGTACTGTCGCGTGTGCCGCGCCGTGACCTCCACCGCGCGCTCCAGCGGCCACTCGCCGGCGAGCGCACGCAGCGCCTCGCGGTAGCCGTGGCCGCTCATCGGCGGCAGGTCGGTGCCGTAGCCGGCGTCGCGCAGGGCGGCCGCCTCGGCCAGCAGGCCGGCGCCGAACATGGCGGCCGCCCGTTCATCGATGCGCCGGTACAGCTCCGCGCGCGGCCGCCGGATTCCGAGCAGCGCGACGCGTCCCGGGTACGGCTCCGCCGCGGGCGCGCCCCGCTCCCCCGCCTCGGCCAGCTCCAGCGCTCGCAGCACGCGCCGCGGGTTGCGCAGGTCGGTCCGCGTGGCGAGCTCCGGCGCCAGGCGTTGCAGCCGCTCGGCCAGCGCGGCGAGGCCCTCGGCTTCCATCTCGTCCACCAGGCGTCGCCGTGCCTCGACGGCGGGCGCCGCATCGGGCAGTCGGTAGCCGTCAACGAGGGCCGACACGTACAGGCCCGTGCCGCCGACCAGCAGCGGAAGCCGCCCTCGCCCGGCCACCTCGTCAACGGTGCGCCGCGCGGCACCCAGCCAGTCGGCCAGCGTGAAGGGCCGGTCCGGCGTCAC
>DASUSP010000356.1:0-2302 GCA_036375035.1 Candidatus Limnocylindria bacterium | reverse complement strand
CACGAAGAAGCGGTGCAGGGTCACGGCCTCGTCACCCGCAGCGAGACCCACTCGCCATCATCCAGGCGCTCCTGGACCACCAGCCCCGCAGCCTCGAACGCGGCAACCACCTCCGCCGCGCGACCCTCGATGATGCCGCTGGCCAGCAGCGTCCCGCCCGGCGCGAGGTTCGCCGCCAGCCGCGGGGCCAGCGCCACCAGGACCGCGGCCACCAGGTTGGCGAGCAGCAGCGGGTACGGCTCGGCGGCCGGCGCCTCCGGCAGGCTCCCCCGCGTGGCGGTCACCCGGTCCGCCAGGCCGTTGGCCGCCGCGTTGGCCAGCGTGGCGCGAACGGCCTCGGCATCGGTGTCCAGGCAGTCGACCTGTCCGGCTCCCAGGCGCAGGGCGGCCAGGGCCAGGATGCCGGAGCCGGAGCCGACGTCCATGGCGCGCGGAGGCATCGGTCCAATGCGCTGAAGTAGCGCCAGGCAGGCGCGGGTGGTCGGGTGCAGCCCGGTGCCGAAGGCCATGCCGGGGTCCAGGCGGATCTCCACCTCGCCAGGCGCAAGCCGCTCGTCCAGCCAGGAGGGCACCACCACCACCCGCCCGATGCGCTGCGGCGCGTAGCCCTCCTTCCAGCGCTCGAGCCAGTCGGTGTCCTCCACGCTGCGGACCCGCAGCTCGCCCACCGGGCGCAGGCCGAAGGCCTGGAGGTGCCACAGCGCCCGCTCGGTGGCGTCGACCGCGGCGGGGGCCGCCTCATCCTCCGGGATGTGCGCGGTGACCTCGTAGGGGGAGGTGGGATCCTCGCGGGCGGAGAGCTCGTCGTCGGGGTCGCGGATCAGCCGGGTGGGGCGCACCGCGGTGCCGGCCGCGACTCGACCGAGCACCTCGCTCACCGCCTCGATCGCCTCGGCATCGGCCTCTACGGTGAGCTCCAGCCAGCGCATCGGCTTCGCGGCAGGAATCAGCCGAAGATGTCGCGCAGGCGGTCGAAGATGCCCTCGTTGCGCTTGGGGAGCACCGCCGGTCCGCTCACGTCGTCCAGCTGCTTCAGCAGGTCGCGCTCCTTCTTCGACAGCTTCGCGGGCACCACCACGGTGGCCACCACGTGCAGGTCGCCGCGGCCGCTGCCTCGCAGGCGTGGCACTCCCTCGCCGCGCAGCTTGAACTCGGTGCCCGACTGCGTGCCGGCCGGGATCTCCAGCGGCTGGGTGCCGTCCACGGTGGGGACCTCGAGCGTGGCGCCCAGCGCGGCCTGCGCAAAGGTGAGGGGCGCCTCGTACCACAGCTCGGTGCCGCGACGGACCAGCTCCGGGTGGTCGCGAACCGTCACGACCACGTACAGGTCGCCCGGCGGCCCGCCGCGCGGCCCGGCCTCGCCCTGCCCCTCGATGGCGATGCGCTGCCCGGAGTCGATGCCCGCCGGTAGCTTGACCTCAAGCTTCCGCTCCTGCCGGATGCGGCCGTCGCCGCCGCAGTTGTGGCATGGCGTACCGATGATCCGGCCCTCCCCGTTGCAGCGCGGGCAGGCCGTGATGTTCACCATCTGGCCGAGGATGGTCTGGCTCACGCGGCGCCGCTCCCCGGTGCCGTTGCACTCCGGACAGGTCTCGGGCTCCGTGCCCGGCTCACCCCCGCTTCCATCGCAGACGTCGCAGGTCACCAGCGTCGGGAAGCTGATCTCGCGCGTGACGCCGGTGATCGACTCGCCGAACTCGATGGTCAGGTCGTAGCGCAGGTCCGCGCCCGCCACGACTCGGCGGCGCTGCCGCGTGCCGGCCGGGGAGCCCCCGAAGAACGCGTCGAAGATGTCGCCGAATGGCCCAAAGCCGCCGCCGAACCCCTCGAACCCGCCGCCGGGGCCGGCGCTGGCACCGTCCACGCCGGCGTGGCCGAACATGTCGTAGGCGGTCCGACGCTGCCGGTCACCCAGCACGCGATACGCCTCGTTCAGCTCCTTGAAGCGCTCCTCGGCGCCCTGGCTGCGGTCGACGTCCGGGTGATGCTGCTGGGCGGCGCGGCGGAAGGCGCGCTTGATCTCCTCGTCGGAGGCATCGCGCGGGACGCCCAGCACCTCGTAGTAGTCGCGCTTGATGGCCATCGCCGCGGGATTATAGCGATTGGCACTCTGACTGGCAGAGTGCCAAGCGGCAGGGTGAGGGTGCTGGCCCGCCACATCGCTCCGATCCCGCCCCCCGTAGGCGTTGATTCAGCCGCCGGACGGGTCGCGCTTGGCGTGCTCGCGCTGGTACACGGCGGCGCTGTAGCGGTTGAACCAGATCTGGAGGGCCGATGCCACCAGGAACAGCGCCGCCCCCAC
>DASUSP010000355.1:0-8958 GCA_036375035.1 Candidatus Limnocylindria bacterium | reverse complement strand
GATACGCCTGCGAGGGCGACTCTGCTGGAAGCCCGACGGCTATCATCCGCCGGTGACCGTCCTGGCCCCCGGCGCCTGGTGGCGAAACCTGGGGGCGCTGACCCGCTCCGGCAGCGCCATCGAGGGCTTCTCCTGGGCCCTCTACGACTTCGCCAACACGATCTTCAGCTTCGCCATCGTCAGCTTCGCGATGAGCCTGTGGGCCATCCGCTTCCTGGGTGAGGCGGGCGGCCAGTTCTGGTTCACCCTGGCGGTCAGCGTCTCGGTGCTGCTCAACGCCGCCGTCTCCCCGATCCTGGGCGCGATGAGCGACCGCGTCGGCCGGCGCAAGCCGTTCCTGGGGGTGTTCACCGCGCTCGCCATCGGACCCACGCTGCTGATCGGTTTCGTGGACATCGGGCTGGGCCTGCTGTTCTTCGCGATCGCGAACTTCGCCTACCAGGCGGCGCTGATCTACTACGACGCGCTGCTGCCCAGCGTGGCGCGGCCGGAGGCCCGCGGCCGGCTGTCGGGAATCGGCGTGGGGCTGGGCTACCTGGGCACCATCGTGTCCGGGCTGCTCTTCCGCTTCACGACCGATGCCGACGGCGGCTCGACGGCGGCCAGCTTCCTGCTGGTGGGGTCCCTCTTCGCCATCTTCGCCGCACCGATCTTCCTGCGCGTCCCGGAGCGCGAGCCGCGCGGCGAGCAGTTCCGCATGCTGGACGCCGTGCGTTCCTGGTCGCAGCTGGCCACCACCCTGCGCCACGCGCGCGAGACGCCGGGGCTCCTGCGCTTCATCGTCGGGCGCTTCTTCTACTCCGACCCGGTGAACACCGCCATCGTGGTGATGAGTGCCTTCGCCACCCAGGCCATCGGCTTCAGCGAGGCAGAGGCACTCAACATCCTGCTGCTGCTTACCGTGGTGGCGGTGCTGGCGTCCTTTGGCTGGGGGCGGTTGGTGGACCGCATCGGTGCACGGCGCACCCTGCTGGCGGTACTGCTCAGCTGGGCTGGCGGGCTGCTGCTCATCGGGCTATGGCTGGACCCCCTGCCGTTCTTCATCGCCGGTGCGGTGCTCGGATCCGGCCTGGGCGGCGTAGCGGTCACCGACCGGCTGCTCCTCCTGCGCCTGGCGCGCCACGACCAGGTGGGCGAGATGCTGGGCCTGTACGGACTGGCCGGGAAGTTCAGCGCCGTGATCGGGCCGATCGCGTATGGCACCATCGTGGCGCTGCTGCTCGGGCCGCTGGGCCGCGGCGCCTACCAGGTGGCCATTCTGTCGCTGCTGGTGCTGATGCTCATCGGCCTGGCCATCGTCCGCGGCGTGCGTGAGCCGCCACCCGACGAGCGGCTGGAATCGGAGCTGGGGACGCAGCTCGAGCCGGCGATCGTTCCGCCGGGGGAGGTATCAGCTTGACCATCATCGTCGCTCATCGCGGCGCATCGGCCTACCTGCCGGAGAACACCATGCCCGCCTTCGCGCGTGCGGTCGAGATGGGGGCCGACGCGATCGAGCTGGACGTCCACCTCACCGCCGACGGCCAGCTGGCGGTCATCCACGACGACACCGTGGACCGCACCACCGATGGGGCGGGCGCGGTGGCCGGCATGACCATGGCCCAGCTGCGTGCCCTGGATGCGGGATACCGCTTCACCGATGAGGCTGGGGCGTTCCCCCACCGCGGAACAGGGCTCACCATCCCGACCCTCTCCGAGGTCCTGGACTGGCTGCCCGATGGCACCGGCCTGGTTGTCGAGATCAAGGCCGCCGCGGCGGCCGATGCCGTGGTCGAGGCCCTGCGCGACACGACGGTCCGCCGCTCGGGGGCCGCGAGCGTGATCAGCTTCGACGAGACCGCCATCGACCGCGCCCACGAGCTGGACCCGGAGCTGGCCACGGGCTACCTGCTGGTGCCGACCCAGCCCTTCGAGCCGGCGCTGCGCTGGGCGGTGGAGCACGGGCACGCCGGCGTCCATCCCTGGGAGGGCGACCTGGGCATGGACCCCGCCCCTGCGCTGGCGCAGGCGATGGCCTACGGCCGGCTGGTCGGCTGCTACGTGGTCAACGACCCGCAGCGCATGCAGCACCTGGCCGCCTTCGGCCTGTGGGGATTCGTGACCGACGTCCCGGACGTGGCCCGCCAGGCACTGGGACCGCGGACGACGCAGGGCTCCTAGCCGGCGGCCAGCTCCCCGAGCACCGACCGCGCGGCCTCGGCGTCGTCCACGGCCAGCGCCAGCGTCACGCTGCCGTCCTGCATGCCGGTCGGGAGCAGCGCCTCGATGTTCACGCCCGCGTCGGCGAGGCGGCGCGCGGCGGCTGCCAGCGATCCCGGCCGGTGCTCCAGGGAGATCCGGACCACGCCGCAGGTGCGGTAGGTGACCCCGCTCTCGTCCAGCACCGAGCTGGTCGCGCCGGCGTCGCTGGTGAGCAGCGCCACCGAGCCACGGTCGGGTGACGTGGCTGCCGCCACCGCCTCAATGTTGATGCCCCGGGCCGCGATGGCCTCGGTCAGACCGGCCAGCATGCCGGGACGATTCTCGAGCTCGACGATGAACGCGTCCATGACCACCTCCGTTCGCTGCCGCCGCCACCGCGGACGGCGTCAGGCATTCGAGTCTACGCCGGCCGTCATCACCGGCCAATGGCCGCCCCGTTCCGATCCCGCGCGCGGGGTCGGCGATGTGGCGCTCGAATCGCGCCGGAGGCGCGTGCCGGGCGGGGTCCGTTCGATCTGTCGCTCACCGGGGAGCGTGAGGGCCGCCGCGTGGCGCGGCTCGCGCTAATACGCGGGCGTTCTGTCGTCCAAACCCAGCCCAGACGGCTCGATCGGCGCGATGCGGTCTCTTCACACATCGACCGCCGGACCGGACCGCTGGGCGGCGCTCAGCTCGAGGACGTGCGAACGGCCGCCCTCGCGGGCGGCGGCCGCATCGGTCCTTCAGGAAGGGGCCGTCAGTGCTCGACGACCTTGTCCATCTGCTTGGCCTGCTCGATCCACGCGGCCACCTCGGTCTCGCCGGGGATGCGCCGGGTCGTGTTGCGGGCGGCGTCGAGCTCCTGGAAGGTCTGCGCCAGGTTGGCCGCGTTGCGCTGCGCAAGCTCCGCCGGGGAGTCGACACCCGCGGCCTCAAGCAGGTCGGAGAACTCCGAGCCGACGCCCTTGATGCGCATCAGGTCCGCGGCGTTCACCCACTCGAGGATCATTCCCTCGTTGATCCCCGTCTGGGCGGCCAAAGACGCCCGGCCTGCCTTCGTGGCGCCGGCCTGCAGGAGGTCGTCGGTGGTCTGGCAGCCGGCTGCCTGCAGCTTTCCTGCAAAGGCGGGACCGATGCCCTCGACGTCGATGATCTTCAACGGGGACCCTCCTCAAACTCGTTCGCGAGGCCGGCACGTCCACCGCGCCGGGATCTCATGATTCGGCCGATGCCGGTTCCCGGCAAGGGCCGTTCAGCACGTCAGCGACGTCCGCCCAGTGCGCGGAAGATGCCACGCAGGATGGTATTGAATGCCCCCGACCGCGCGAAGCGCGCGCCCTCCTTGGCCACCTCGTCCCAGTCGACGCCCCGCTCGGGAGCGCGAGTCGAGCGCTTCTCGCCGGTCGAGGGGGCGGTCGACGGCGGCTCGACGCCCGCCATGCCGTCGGTGGGATCGGTCCGGTGGCGGTCGCGGTCGCGCGCGATCGCCTCGGCCGCGGAATCAGGATCCAGGTCGGCGGCGTAGCGCGGCGCGATGGCCGAGGCGGCCACGATCGCCTTGAACGACGCCGGGTCGAGCTGCGCCATGAGCGACATCGGGGGCCGCATCATGGTGCGCACCGTCGGCATCGGGATGCCCTTCGGGTTGAGAGCGGTGACGAGCGCCTCGCCGATCCCCAGCTGGGTGAGCTCACGCTGGACGTCATAGAACTCGCTGATCGGGAACGTCTGCGCGGTGGCGCGCACGACCTGCAGGTCATCGGGCGTGAAGGCACGCAGCGCGTGCTGCACGCGGTTGCCCAGCTGCCCCAGCACCTCGGCCGGGACGTCGGACGGCGAGTGGGTGACGAAGAAGACGCCGACGCCCTTGGAGCGGATCAGGCGCGCCACCAGGGCCACCTGCTGCAGGAAGGTCTTGTTCGCGTCGCGGAACAGCAGGTGCGCCTCGTCGAAGAAGAAGACCAACTTTGGCTTGTCCGGGTCGCCCACCTCGGGCAGCGTCTCGTACAGGCGCGCCAGCAGCCACATCATGAAGGTGCTGAACAGCGCCGGGCGGTCCTGCATGTCGGCCAGCTCCAGGACGCTGATCATGCCGCGGCCGTCGGAGGTGGTGCGCATCAGGTCGTTGACGTCGAACTCCGGCGCCCCGAAGAACGCGTCGGCGTCCTGCTGCTCCAGCTCCACGATCTTGCGGATGATCACGCCGACCGTGGAGGTCGCCACGCCCCCGTACTGGGCCATCTCGGCCTTGGCCGCGTCCGAGTTGAGGTGGTTGAGCAGCGCCCGCAGGTCCTCGAGGTGGACCAGGGCCATGCTGCGGTCCTCGGCGTACTTGAACGCCAGCGCCAGCACGCTCTGCTGGGTCTCGTTGAGCTCCATCACCTTGCTGAGCAGGATCGGCCCGAACGAGCTGACCGATGCGCGCAGGCGCACCCCTGGCTTGTCGCGGACCAGGGTCATGAACTCGATCGGGAAGGCCTGCGGCGCGTAATCGGCCAGCCCGATGGCTTCGGCCCGCGCGGTGAGCTTCTCGTTCGGCTGCGCCGGGGCGCCCAGGCCGGAGATGTCGCCCTTGATGTCGCTGATGAAGCACGGCACGCCGGCCAGGCTCAGCTGCTCGGCCAGCACCTGGAGCGTCTTGGTCTTGCCCGTGCCCGTGGCGCCGGCCACCAGCCCGTGCCGGGTGAGCATGGCCAGCGGGACACGAACCGGCGCGGCGGCATGGGTCTGGTCGTCGTGCATGGCCGCCCCGAAGCCGACCGACGGGCCGTCGAAGCCGTAGCCGGCCGCGATGGCGTCGAGGAAAGCCTTGTCTGCCACGCGCCGAGTATAGGGCTGGCCCGCTCCCCGACCTCCACGACCTCCCCGCCCGCCGCCGTGACGCTAGGCTGCAGGGCATGACGTACAGCATCGTGGCCCGCGACCCGGAGACCGGCCGCTTCGGGATCGCCGTCCAATCCCACTACCTGGGCGTGGGGCCGGTCGTCCCGTGGCTGGAGGCGGGCGTGGGGGGCGTCGCCACCCAGGCGCGGGCGAACACCTCGTTCGGCCCGATCGGCCTGGAGCTGCTGCGCGCCGGCCGCAGCGCCGAGGAAGTCGTTGCCGCGCTGGTGGCGTCCGACGAGCACGCCGATCACCGGCAGCTGGGGGTCGTGGACGCGCGCGGCGGGGCGGCGGCGCACACCGGCGAGCAGACCATCCCCGCCGCGGGCCACCTCGTCGGCGACGGGTTCACCGTGCAGGGCAACCTCCTCGAGCGCGACTCCTGTTGGCCGGCCATGGCCGCGGCCTACGAGGCCGGCCTGCGCGAGGGCGCGGCCCTGGTCGAGCGCCTCCTCCGCGCTCTGGAGTCGGCCGAGGCAGAGGGTGGCGACGTGCGCGGCCGCCAATCCGCCGCCATCCAGGTCGTCGACGGCAGCCTCCATCCCGCGGCATGGCGCGGACGGATCATGGACATCCGGATCGAGGACCACCCCGATCCGGTGCCGGAGCTGCGCCGGATCGTGACCATGCAGCTGGCCTATGACCTGCTCGATGACGAGGGCGACGCGGCGAAGGCCGGGATGAGCGCCGACGAGCGCTACGCGCGTGCCCGCGAGATGTCGCCGCAGGCATGGGAGCTGGTCTTCTGGCGCGGCGTGGAGCTGGCGGTGGCCGGTGACCTCGAGCGGGCGCGTGGCGAGCTGGCCCTCGCATTCGAGGCGGACGAGCGCTGGCGGACCACCCTGCGGCACCTGGCCGACGCAGGCCGCGAGGGCGTCACGCCCGAGCTCGCGGCTCAGCTCCTGGGAGGCAGCCGATGAGCAAGCGGGGCCTGTGGTTCGTGCTCACCCATCGCAGCGGCCCGTCCTGGAGGCCGGGCACGCCCTTCACGGAGCAGCGCGGCATCGAGGCGCACGTGGCGTTCATGCGGTCACTCGAGGAGCGCGGCGTGCTGGTGCTGGGCGGCCCCTTCGCCGACCCCACGCGGGATGGCCCGGTCGGCATGGCGATCATCCGGGCCGATGGAGGGGCGATGGCGCGGAAGATCGCCGAGGAGGATGGCTCGCTACAGTCCGGCCTGCTTCGCGTCGACGTCCGAGAATGGCTGCCGAAGATGGGTGCAGCGCTGGACGCCTGATCATCGCCCGAGGCCTACCAGTTGGTGGCGGTGGCGGCCTCGATCTCGCCGACGGACTCCAGCCAGCGCTCGACGTCGATGGCCGCCTTGCAGCCCTCGCCGGCGGCGGTGATGGCCTGGCGGTACTTGTGGTCGTGCACGTCGCCGGCCACGAAGACGCCCTCGATGTTGGTAGCGGTCTCGCCCTCCTCGGCAGTGCGGCAGTACCCGCGCGGGTCGAGGTCAAGCTGCCCCTTGAACAGGTCGGTGTTCGGCTTGTAGCCGATCGCGATGAACAGCCCCTGCACGTCCAGGGTGGACTCCTCGCCAGTCTGCGTGTCGCGCAGGCCCAGCTGGGTGACGGTCATCTCGCCACGGACCTCGGTGACCTCGGTGTTCCAGCGCACCTCGATCTTCGGGTGCCCCAGGGCGCGGTCCTGCATGATCTTGCTGCCGCGGAACTGGTCGCGCCGCACGAGCATCGTCACCTTGGAGGCGAACTTGGTCAGGAACAGCGCCTCCTCCAGCGCCGTGTCCCCACCGCCGACGACGGCGATCTCGCGGTCACGGAAGAAGAACCCGTCGCAGGTGGCGCAGGCTGACACGCCTCGCCCCCGGAACTCTTCCTCCGAGGGGAGCCCCAGCCACAGGGCCGATGCGCCGGTGGCCACGATCACCGCGTCGGCGGCGTACTCGTCGTCGCCGATCCACATCCGGAACGGCCGCTCGCCGAAGTCAACGCGAGTGACGTCCTTCTCGACCATGGTGGTGCCGAAGCGCTCTGCCTGCTCCCGGAAGAGCTGCATCAGCTCCGGCCCCTGGATCCCCTGCGGGAAGCCGGGGTAGTTCTCGACGTCCGAGGTGATCATCAGCTGGCCGAGCGGCGTGTTGCCGGCGAAGACGATCGGCTCCAGGTTGGCGCGGGCGGCGTAGATGGCGGCTGTAAGCCCGGCGGGCCCGGAGCCGATGATGGCGACCTTGCGGTGGCGGGTATCGGTCGTGGCGGGCTGGTCGGTGGTGGGCGGCACGGTCGCTGTCATTTCAGGTTCAGCATAGCGAACCTGTCGAATCGGGCCGGTGGCGCGCGGGCGTCCGGCGGTCAGCTAAAGATGTTCTGGCGATTCTCGTTGAAGTCCCAGATTCCGATGGCGATGAGCGCCACCCCGATCACGAGCTGCAGCGGCCGCTCCCAGCGCACCAGCGCTCGCGCCATCTGGGCGCCGCGCACCTGGCCCAGGGCGCCGAGCACGAAGAGCGGCAGCCCGAAGCCGATGCCGAAGAACCCGAAGAAGGCCAGCTGCTGCGCCACGTCGGCGATCGAGAGGCTGTACACGAATATGCCGATGATGAAGGGGCCGCTGCAGGGCAGCGCGATGGGCGCGAACAGGAGCCCGTAGCCGAGCGCCCCGACCACCGGACCGGCACGCCCCAGCCCGCGCGGGGAGAGCTGTGGCAGCCGGGCGAACGGGTTGCGGCCGAGCACCAGCAGGACGCCCAGCAGCACCAGCAATGCGTCCGCCAGCGGCAGCAGGTAGCGGATGACCGACCCGAACGAGAGGGTCAGGGCCGCCAGGAGCGCGCCGATGGCCGCCATCCCGAGCACCACGCCGGCCCATACCAGCGCGGCGGCGGCCATCGGCGACAGGCGGGGTCCCGCGAGCACCGTCCCTTGTGGCGCGCTGGCCACCGTGGTCGCTCCGGTCAGGTAGGCCAGGAAGGCGGGATAGAGCGGCAGGATGCAGGGCGTGATGGTGGCGCCGATCCCGAGGCCGACCGCCCCGATCAGCTCGCCCACCTGCGTCTAGCCTCCGACCGCGTCGGCGATCTGCTGGGCGCCGTAGAGCTCGCCGAGCCCGATCATCTCGATGCTGCCATCGCTGCGGAACAGGATCTTCGGCATGCTTGGCGGATTGGCAACGGCGGTGCCGAAGCGCTCGCGCAGCTGGCTCAGCAGCTCGGCATCGGCCATGGCAAAGGGCCAGTCGAAGCCCTCGCGCGCTGCGTATGCGGCCAGGTCGTCCGGCTGCTCGCCCGGATCCACGTCAAGCGAGATGGAGTGGAAATCGGCCACCCCGTGCGCCTCGATGACGCGGTGCATCTGCGCTCGGCAGTTGGTGCACCAGATGGCCATCGTTTCGAGGAGGACCGGCTTCTCGGCCGCCAGCTGACCGATCGTCAGCTCCACGCCGGTGCGCACATCGGTCAGGACCAGGCGGTGCAGCGGGTCGCTGTCAAGAGCCGGGGCGGCCGTGGGAGCGCCGCTGGCGGCAGATGGCGCGGGCGAGGGGGTGTCTGCCGCCGATGGCGAGACCGACGCGGCAGCTGGCGAGACCGAGGGCAGCGTTGAAGGCGCCCCGGAGGGAGAAGCGGGCCCCGCCGAGTTGCAGGCCACCGCGAGCAGCAGCGCGAGAACTGGCGCCAGGCGACGTGTCATGCCGGGACTCTACCCAGAGAATGTGACCGCTGCGTGTAGGCGGCGTGACGATCAGGGGCGCGGGGTCCGGTCGGCCGAGCCCGGCTCGTCCAGGTCCTTGGCCGGCTCCTCCGGCGGGTCATCCGGGCCTTCGCCGCCGTCGTGCGGCCGCTCGATGTCGTCGATCGGGTGCGTGTCCGGCGTCAGCTCGTCCGGCTCGCCGGGATGCGGGTCGCGAGGGACCTTGAAGCCCTCCATCATCGCT
>DASUSP010000354.1:0-5027 GCA_036375035.1 Candidatus Limnocylindria bacterium | reverse complement strand
TCCTCCGCGATGGGTCGAGTGCCTGGTCGGGGCGGCCGGATTCGAACCGGCGACCTCCTGCTCCCAAAGCAGGTGCGCTACCAGGCTGCGCTACGCCCCGACGACGGTCGCGTCGTGCAGTCTAGCGCCGCGGGGTGGTGGAGCGCGCCTCGACGATCAGGCGCTCGACGATCTCCACGTAGCGGCGACCCTGGACCGACCAGTCGTAGGCCGCGGCCTGCCGCTGCGCCTGCCGTCCCAGCTCCGCGGCACCCTCCGGGTCCGCGGCCAGCTCCCGGATGGCGGCGGCCAGCGCGGCCGCGTCCCCGCCGGGCACGTAGCGGATGGCGGCATCGGTGAAGTGGGCGCGGAAGGTGGCCAGGTCGCTGGCGATGATGGGCACGCCCATGGCCGCGTACTCCAGCAGCTTGGTGGAGAGCGAGTACTGCAGGTACGGCTCGGGGCGCGAGGGCACGAGCCCGATGTCCGAGCCGGCAAGCAGGCGGGGCAGCTCGTCCATCGGAACCCGACCGTTGAGGTGCACCCGGTCGGACGTGCCGCTGCGGGCGATGGCTGCCTCGACATCCGGTCGGAAGGGACCGTCGCCGTACACGTCAAGGCGGTGCGGCAGCGCTTCCTGGTCGATCAGCCCCAGTGCCTCGACCGCCACGTCCAGGCCATAGATGCGCTGGAAGTTGGAGTGATGGATGAGCCGCAGCTCGCCGTCCTCCATGAACGGGCGCCGCGGGTGCGCCGAAGCGTCGAACAGGCGCGTGTCGGCCGAGTTCATGACCACGTGGATCTTCTCCGGCGCCACGCCGCGCGAGATCGACAGCTGGCGCAGCGGCTCGTGTACGGTGATCAGCTCGGTCGAGGCCGCGGCCGCGACCCGGGCGGCGCCGGTCACCAGCGGGTGGAAGGGACGCAGCAGCGGGTGCACGAATCGGTCGCGGAAGAACTCGGGCATGTCCTCGTGCAGGTCGAGCAGCAGCGGCACCCCCGCCAGCCTGGTCGGGAAGGCGGCGAAGGCCAGGAAGTCAGGGACGGTCGCCACCTGGACCAGGTCGTACTTCCGGCGCCGATGCTCCCGCGCCAGGCGCACCGCGGCCAGCCCGGCGAAGGCCAGGTACTCGGCCAGGTGCCCGGCGAAGCCGGTGAAGTTGCGGTTCACCGGGAGCCGCAGGATGCGCATGGGCGCGGAGGCCTCCTCGGCGGGCTCGTCGGGCTCGCGCAGGCAGAAGACGTCGACCTCGTGGCCGGCATCGATCAGCGCGTCGCTCTGGCGCCGGACCCGCGGGTCGCCGGGGTACACCGCGTGCACGATGATGGCGACCCGGCTCATCGCGCCTTGACCTCGTTCCAGAGCGCGTCCTTCTGCGCCGGTGAGAGCTCGTCGAGCACCTCCCCGCGCTCGGTGGCCAGGGCCTCGACGCGCTCGTAGCGCTCGATCCAGCGCCGGTTGGCCGCGCGCAGCGCCTCCTCGGGATCGAGCTTCATCCAGCGTGCCAGGTTGACCGTGGCGAACAGCACGTCGCCCAGCTCGTGGAGTCGCTCGTCGCGCGCCGCATCGCCATCGGCCTCGCCGGCCTGGTGCAGCTCGTCCAGCTCCTCGCGGACCTTCTCCCAGACGCCCTCGACGGAGGGCCAGTCCCAGCCCATCGAGGAGGCGCGCTCCTGGATCTCGCGGCTGGCGGGGAGCGCCGGCAGCGCGCGTGCGATGCCGGCGAAGGGCGAGGGGGGCGCACCGGCATCGGTCCGCTCGTCGGCCTTGATCGACTCCCAGTTGCGCAGCACCTCGGCGGCATCGGCCACCTCGACATCGCCGAAGACGTGCGGGTGGCGGCGCACGATCTTGGCGCCCAGGGTGCGGTACACATCGGTCAGGTCGAAGGCGCCCTCCTCGGCGGCCAGCTGGGCGTGGAGGATGACCTGCAGGAAGAGGTCCCCCAGCTCCTCGGCCAGGTCCGACAGCGTGCCGCGCTCAATGGCATCGACCGTCTCGTAGGCCTCCTCGAGGACGAAGGGGCGCAGGCTGGCGTGGGTCTGCTTGCGGTCCCATGGACAGCCGTCCGGCGCTCGCAGACGGGCCGAGATGGCCGCCATGCCGTGCGGCGACGCCAGGTTGTCGAGCGGCGGCAGCGGCGTCACCAGCCACGGCGAGCCGGCCAGCGTCTCATCGCTGAGCGCCTCGAGGGCAACCGGCTCGCCGGCGGGCAGCGGCCGAAGCGCATGGGCGTGGGGATAGAGCGCCAGCAGCACCTCGCGCGGGGAGCGCCGGGCGTGGCGGCCGGGTAGGACCCCCGGCGCGGCATCCCCGCCTGCGGGCAGGATCAGGAGCGGCAGCCCCGGGTCGAACGGGACCGCGGCCAGCCGATCGGCCGCCACGACCTGGACGCCGTGCGCCGGGTCGACCCCGGCCGCTGCCAGCAGCGCGTCCAGGCCGGGGGACGGCGGCGCCACGGGCCGCCTCAGAAGGGAACGGTCTGGTCGCCGCCGGTGGTGGTCGTGGCGGGGGCCAGCTCCGGATCGACCCAGACGCCGGCATCGTCCTCCAGCTCCACCAGCCAGCGGCTGAAGCCGCTGCCCGCCACCTGCTCCCGCTTCTCCCCCGGCACGTAGCGCAGCTCGGCGGAGTCGATCAGCCTGAAGATGTAGATCCCGTCGGCTGTCACCAGCGGTTCGGAGACCTCGCCAGGCTCAGAGAGCGCGAAGATGACGTCCTGCCGCTCGTTCTCGAGCTGGTAGGGCACCACCCACCCTAGGTCGCCGCCCTGCTCGGCGCTGACCGGGTCCTCGCTGTAGTCGCGGGCCAGGCGCTCGAAGGCGTCGGGGTCGTCCTCCAGCTGGGCGGACAGGCGGTTGGCGAGCTCCAGGGCGTTCACCCGGCGGTCGGTGACCTGGATGATGTGGTAGCCGAACTCGCTGCGGACCGGCTCGCTGATCTCGCCGACGTCAAGGGCCGCGGCCGCCTCGGCGAACGTGGCCACGAACTGCGTGTCCAGCGTAGCCGGGTCATGCCAGCCCAGCGAGCCTCCGCGCGTGCGCGTCCCGGCGTCGTCGCTCTCGTCCGCGAGCGCGTACCAGTCGGCATTTGGCTCGAGGGCCCGCTCGCGAAGCTCCTCCGCGCGCTCCAGGGCGTCCTCCCAGTCCTCGTCGGTCGCCCCGGACTGGTCCTGCTCGTCAGGCAGCGGCTTGGCCAGCAGGTGCCGAATGTGGATCTTCGGATCCGGTGCGGCGACGTCCGTGTCGGCGGCGATCAGGATCTGGGCCACGTGCTGCTGGGGCGCGTAGCGGCCGACCACCGTGTCGGTGAAGTAGTCACGGAACTCTCCCTGCATCAGGTCCTGGCGCACGTAGTCGCGGTACGCGGCGTCGGAGATGCCGGCGGCCTCCAGGAAGTCGGCCAGGCGCTCGTTCGGCCGCTCGTCCAGGCGCTCCTCGACGCGCAGCAGGTACCAGCCGTCCTCGTTCTCGAGAGGCCCGACCACCGTGCCGGCCTCCGCATCGGCCACATCGGCGTGGAACTCGCCGAAGGCGGGGTCGTCCTGGGTGACCCAGCCCAGCAGGCCCTCGGTCTGCGCGGTCGAATGGTCGCTGTGCTCGGCCGCCAGGGCCGCCCAGTCGCCGCCGGCGTCGAGCTCCGCCTTCACCGCGTCGATCTCGGCTTTCGCCTCTTCCCGATCCTGCTCGGTCGGCTCGGCGCCGTCCTCGGCGTCCTCATCCACCTCAGGCTCGACCAGGATGATCGAAAGCTGCGTCCGCGCGGGGAGGGTGCGCCGGCGGTCGAGCTCCTCCTCCAGCGCCTCGTCGCTGACGCTGAGGCCGAACTCTGCCGACCTGGCGTCCATCACCAGCCCGACCACCAGCGAGTCGGCGGCGATCTCCTCGACGGCGCTGATGGCCTGCTGCAGCGACTGCTGCTGCTGCTGGATGATCTGGTCGCGAACGCCGCCGAGCTGAGACTCGAGCTCCAGGTAGCTGGAGGTCAGCTCGGCTGCCACAAGGTCGGTGCGTCGCTCCAGGTCGGAACGGTCGACCGAGGTGCCGTGCACCAGGGCAACCTGGCGCAGGTTGTCGTTGTAGAACTGGCTCCAGGCCACGGCGGCGAAGATCCCGATCGCCACGGCGATGGTCAGGGCAAAGCCGGCCACGATCAGCTGCTGCGAGCGCAGCTCGTCCTGCCAGCGCGGGCGGTGCTTGCGGTCCAGGACCGGTCGGTTACGGAATGACATGCTCGGCCAGTTTCTCCGCAGGGCGACAAGGGGGTCTTCGTCGTTGGGCGAGGCAGAATCCTAGCCGATGGCTCGGCCACCCGCCAGCGCGCCGGCCGGCGCTGCAGCTCCTCAACGGCCGCGCAGAGCGTCGGCCATGGCCTGCAGGCGCAGGCGCAGCACCAGCAGCAGCGCCTCGCGCACGATGGAGCCGGTCATCTTGGAGCGGCCGGCGGCCCGCTCGCGGAATACGATCGGGATCTCCCGGATCCTGGCCCCGCGCCGGTGCGCCCACCAGGTGGTCTCGACCTGGAAGCCGTAGCCGCTGGCATTCGCCTCGCGCATCCGGATCGCCTCCAGCAGCTCGCGACGCCAAGCCTTGAAGCCGCCGGTCAGGTCGTGGTACGGCAGCAGCAGCACCGTCCTGGCGAAGAGGGTCCCTGCCCGACTGATCAGCTGCCGATGCAGCGGCCAGCCGACCGTCCCGCCGCCGGTGATGTAGCGCGTGCCGAGCACCAGGTCGGCATCGGCCATCAGCGGGGTCAGCAGGCGCGGCAGGTCCTTCGGGTCGTGGCTGAAGTCGGCGTCCATCTGCACCACCGCGCGGACATCATCGTGGTCGAGCGCCCAGCGGAACCCGTCGCGGTACGCGACGCCGAGGCCCTCCTTTCCTGGCCGGTGCAGCACACTGATCCGCGCTCCGGCGGCGGCGAGCGTGTCGGCCAGTGTCCCGGTGCCGTCCGGCGACGAGTCGTCAACGATCAGCAGCCGCGCCTCGGGCAGCGCCTCGGTGATGGCGGAGGCCATCGGCTCAAGGTTCTCGCGCTCGTTGTAGGT
>DASUSP010000353.1:0-8377 GCA_036375035.1 Candidatus Limnocylindria bacterium | reverse complement strand
CCCGACGAGCTCGGCTTCGTCAACCAGGTGATGGACCGCAAGGCCCTCAAGGCGCTGATCGCGCAGTGCTATCGGCAGCTCGGCCCGGAGGCCACCACCCACCTGGTGGACGGCATCAAGACGCTGGGCTTCCACTACGCCACGGTGGCCGGCATCACCATCGGCATCGACGACATCCGCGTGCCGGAGGAGAAGGTCAAGCTGCTGGCCGATGCCGACGACGCGGTGGCCGACATCGAGCGCGAGTTCCGCAAGGGCTTCATCACCGAGGACGAGCGCTACACCCAGACCGTCGACGTCTGGCGGCGCGCGACCGATGACGTCACCGACCGGATGCTCAACGGCCTGGACAAGCGCGGCTCGGTGTGGATGATCACCCACTCCGGCGCCCGTGGAAACGTGACGCAGGTGCACCAGCTGGCCGGGATGCGCGGCCTGATGGCCGACCCGTCGGGCCGGATCATCGACCTGCCCATCCGCTCCAACCTGCGCGAGGGGATGAGCGTCCTCGAGTACTTCATCTCCAGTCACGGGGCGCGCAAGGGCCTCGCCGACACGGCACTGCGCACCGCCGACTCCGGGTACCTGACCCGGCGCCTGGTGGACGTGGCGCAGGACGTGATCACCCGCGAGGACGACTGCGGCACCGATCTGGGCACCTGGATCACCCGCGAGGAGTCGGAGCAGATCCCGGAGCCGTTCGGCGACCGCCTGGTGGGCCGCATGGCCGCCGTGGACGTGGTCGACGAGAGGTCCGGCGAGACGATCGTCGCCCGCAACGAGGAGCTGAACGAGGCCGCCATCGAGCGGATCGAGGCCGCGGGCCTCGACCGCGTCAACGTCCGCTCGCCGCTGACCTGCGCCGCGCGCCACGGCGTCTGCCGCATGTGCTATGGCCGCAACCTGGCCACCGGGCAGCTGGTCGAGCTTGGCCAGGCGGTGGGCATCATCGCCGCGCAGTCGATCGGCGAGCCGGGCACGCAGCTGACCATGCGGACGTTCCACACCGGCGGCGTCGCCGGCGAGGACATCACGCAGGGCCTGCCGCGCGTCGAGGAGCTGTTCGAGGCGCGCATCCCCAAGGGCCAGGCCACGATGACAGAGATCGACGGCACGGTGGAGGTGGTGCGCACCGGCGCGGACCAGCCGATCACGGTGCGAGTTACCCACCGCGAGACCTACGACACCGCGTTCAAGATCACGCCGCAGCACGAGGTGCTGGTGGCCAACGGCGACGAGGTGACCGAGGCTCAGCTCCTGGCCAGGCTGGGCGAGGGCGACGAGGCGGTGGAGATCAAGGCGCCGTCGGCCGGCCGCGTGACGAAGAAGGGGAGCACCCTGACGCTGCACGCGGAGGACGTCGATACGCGCGAGTACGCCGTGCCGCACTCGGCCCGGCTGCGGGTTGAGACCGGCGACGAGGTGAGCGCCGGCGATCCGCTGACCGAGGGCTCGCTCAACCCCAAGGACCTGCTGCAGATCAAGGGCGTGGACACCGTCCAGCGCTTCCTGGTGGCCGAGGTCCAGAAGGTGTACCGCTCACAGGGCGTGACCATCGCCGATAAGCACGTCGAGATCATCGTGCGCCAGATGCTGCGCAAGGTGACCGTCGACTCGGCCGGCGATACCGAGCTGCTCCCCAGCGAGCTGATCGACCGCTTCGAGTTCGAGGAGGTCAACAACCGGATCCTGGCCGAAGGCGGCGAGCCCGCCACGGCGCAGACGGTGCTGCTGGGCGTCACCAAGGCGTCGCTCAACACCTCCTCGTTCCTGGCCGCGGCCTCCTTCCAGGAGACCACCCGCGTCCTGACCGAGGCGGCCATCAACGGCGCCAAGGACCACCTGCTAGGTCTGAAGGAGAACGTGATCATCGGCAAGCTGATCCCCGCCGGGACCGGCGCCGAGGCACGGGCCCTGGCCGCGCAGCGCGCCAAGGAGCTGACGCCGGAGGAGGCGGAGGCCCTGCGCGAGCGCGAGGCGGCCATGACCTTCCTCACCGGCGACGCCGATACCGATGCGGACGGCGTGATCGAGACCGACGAGGCGGAGGCGGCGGCCGAGTCCGCCGCCGAGAACGCGGCGGAGCTGATGGGCGCCGACGACGATCCGGCCATCGAGGCCGAGGTCAAGGAGGAGGTCTTCGAGAACCTCACCGAGGGCGAGGAGGCCGATGCCGCGGCGCCGAAGTCGGCCAAGGCGGCCAAGGCGGCCAAGGCGGCGTCGAAGGGCGCAGCCAAGGACTAGGCTCGCATCACACGGGGCGGACCGGCCGGCTGGCCGGTCCGCCCTTTCACATTCTGTGGCGCGAGGGTGGCCGGAACCGGCCGATGTGGGACGGATGCGGGATCAGGCCGGCGCCACCTCATCGGCAGTGGAGATCGGGTCGGAGCTCGCGCGCTCGCGCCGTGCCAGGACGACGAACGGGATGGCCAGCACGTTGATCGCGCCCGCTACCACGTACGAGAGCCCGTACCCGCCCAGGTCCGCCACGCGGCCCAGGGCCGGCTGCGCCACCACGCCGCCGGCGGAGGACAGCAGCGAGTCGAACGAGAGCACCGTGGCTCGCGCATGGGAGGGGATGATGCCGTTGACGTACGCGGCGCGCATCGGCCGCGCGATGGTCGACAGCAGCGACCAGGTCGAGAGCAGTCCCAGGGCGACCAGGAAGCTGGAGGTCATGCCCAGCAGCAGCAGGGACGCGACCCCCACCCCCCCTGACAGCAGCAGCGCATCGGTCCTGCGCCCGAACAGGCGCCGGACGTACGGGACGAGGAGGCCGCCGAGGATCTGGACCCCGGCGAAGATGGCCGCCGCCAGCCCGGCGATGCTGTAGGCGCTGGGGTCGCCGAACAGCTCCAGCAGGTACGGCTGGGCCGCGTAGAAGACGTAGATGCCGGTGCCGCCGGTGAACACGCCGCCGATCATCAGCCAGCGCACGGGCGAGTTGCCGAACCCGTGCCGCACCGATGCGCCGACGACAGTGCGGACGGCCGCCACCGGGCTCGCCCGCTGTGGCGCGAAGCCGATGTCGACCATGTAGCGCAGCGCCACCAGCGTCGCCACGCCCAGGAGCGCCGCGCGCAGGACGTAGGGGACGCCCAGGTTCGTGAACTGCGCCACCATGCCGCCGGCCAGGCTGCCGGTCAGCATCGCGGCGCCGCCCACGGCTTGCGCCCGGCCGAATACGTGGTCGAGGTGCCCGTGATAGTCGGTGGCCGCAAGGGCGTCCACCAGCCACGCCTCGGTGGCGCCGGAGAAGAAGGTGAAGCCCAGGCCCAGCAGGACCGATGCGACCGCCCAGCCCCAGAAGGGCGCATGCACCTGCCACATAAGGAGGTAGAGCAGCGTGGACACGACCAGCGTCAGCGTCCCCAGCACGTAGGACAGCCGACGCCCGCGGGTATCGGCCACCACGCCGGTGGGGATCTCGAAGATGACCATGCCCGCGGTGAAGAACGCGTTGGCGGCGAAGGCCTCGACATTGCTCAGCCCGGCATCCAGCAGGAAGATGGTGTTGATGCCCCAGATGAACGACGACGCGAGCGTGGTGAGCAGGGTCAGCACCAGGTAGGTGCGCTCGACAGTTCGCGCGGGGTCGGAGCTGGCTGTCATCGCGGGAGTCTAGCCGTCGCGTCCTCCCGGAATCGCGGCCGATACTGAACCGATGGAATGGCGTGGCGTGGTCGCCGTCCTCGCCGGCCTGGCCCTCACCTGGCTGGCGCTGGTGGCGTTGCTCTGGATCGTGCGCCCGCGAGACGTGCGGCTGGCGGAGCTCGTCCGGGTCGTTCCCGACATCGTGCGCCTGTGCCGCTCCCTGGTGACCGGCGCGGACGTGCCGCTGGACGTGCGGGCGGCAACCATCGGCCTCCTGCTGTGGCTCGTGAATCCGATCGACCTGGTGCCGGAGTTCATCCCGGTCTTGGGGCCATTCGACGATGTGCTGATGGCAGTGCTCGTGCTGCGCTACGCTCGCCGGCGTCTGGGTGATGAGAAGCTGCGTCGGCGCTGGCCGGGGACGGACGCGGGTTATCGGCTGCTGGCCAGCGTGCTCGGCGGGGCGGCCGGCTGAGCCCGGCGCCGGGGTGGCGTCGGTTGACACTCCATCGGGCCGAGTCCTATACTCCGCCTTCGGTGTCCCGGCTTCGGGACGCCTTCGTGTGTGCCCTCATCGGCACCCCCCGCTGAAGCTCAAGAGTGGCCCGTCTCGGGGTCGCCGTGTGCCCGACGGGGAAGCGAATCAGCGCAATTCAACAGCGAACGAACGCGAGGTTCTCGGTTGCCGACGATCAGCCAGCTGGTCCGCAAGGGCCGCAAGCCGGCAGGCAAGAAGGTGAAGGCCCCGGCGCTGCGCCGGACGCTCAACACCCTGGAGCAGACCAGCTCCATGGGTCGTGGCGCTCCGCAGCGGCGCGGTGTCTGCCTGCAGGTCATGACGCGAACCCCGAAGAAGCCGAACTCGGCCCTCCGGAAGGTCGCGCGCGTCCGGCTGGTCAACGGGATGGAGGTCACCGCCTACATCCCCGGCATCGGCCACAACCTGCAGGAGCACTCGGTGGTGCTGGTCCGCGGTGGCAAGGTCCGCGACCTTCCCGCGGTGAAGTACCACATCGTGCGCGGCACTTTGGACGCCGCCGGCGTCCGCGACCGCAAGCAGGGACGCAGCAAGTACGGCGCGAAGGCGCCGGGCAAGGGCGTCTAGACCGATGCCTCGCCGTCCCACCATCGCGCGCAAGACCAAGTACGAGGACCAGCTCGTCGGGACCGCGCTGACGATTGACCAGTTCACCAAGAAGCTGATGCGCGGCGGGAAGCGCCAGCTGGCCTCGCGCATCCTGGAGGACGCCATCGGCCGCTGCGAGAAGCAGGCGGGGCGCTCCGGGGTCGAGGTCATGGAGCTCGCCCTGCGCAATGCGATGCCGCTCATCGAGGTCAAGCCCAAGCGCGTGGGTGGCTCCACCTACCAGATCCCGGTCGAGGTGCGCGCCGATCGCCGCATCTCGCTCGGCATGCGCTGGCTGATCGAGTCAGCGCGCAAGCGGAACGGCCGCAGCATGGCCGAGAAGCTGGCGGCCGAGTTCGTCGACGCATCCAACGGCGTGGGCGCCGCGGTCAAGCGCCGCGAGGACACTCACCGCATGGCGGAGGCCAACAAGGCCTTCAGCCACTTCAAGTGGTAGGCCGATCATGACGGTCAGCACCGCCGCCGGGCGTTCGGCGACCACCAACATCCCGCTGGAGCGAACCCGGAACATCGGGATCATCGCCCACATCGACGCGGGCAAGACGACCGTGTCGGAGCGGATCCTCTTCTACACCAAGAAGATCTACAAGATCGGCGAGGTGCACGAGGGTGCCGCCACCATGGACTGGATGGAGCAGGAGCAGGAGCGCGGGATCACCATCACCGCCGCCGCCACGACCTGCTTCTGGGCCGATCACCGTATCAACCTGATCGACACGCCCGGCCACGTGGATTTCACGGTCGAGGTCGAGCGCAGCCTGCGCGTCCTCGACGGGGCGGTGGTCGTCTTCGACGGCGTCGCCGGCGTGGAGCCGCAGTCAGAGACGGTCTGGCGCCAGGCCGACCGCTACCACGTGCCGCGCTTCTGCTTCGTGAACAAGCTCGACCGCACCGGTGCCGACTTCTGGCGGGTGGTGGACATGATCCACGACCGCCTCGGCGCCAACGCCGTGCCGCTGCAGGTGCCGATCGGCCGCGAGGGCGACTTCCGCGGCGTCATCGACCTGATCAACATGAAGGCCATCACCTACGGCAGCGACCTGGGCGACCAGATCGAGGTCGGGGAGATCCCCGGCGAGCTGCAGGCCGAGGCCGAGACGCATCGCGAGAAGATGATCGAGGCGCTGGCCGACCTGGACGACGACATCGCCCACAAGTACCTCGAGGGCGATGAGATCGGCGCCGACCAGCTGCGCGCCGCGCTGCGTGCCGGGACCCTGGACTACAGGATCGTTCCCGTCCTGTGTGGCTCGGCCCTGAAGAACAAGGGCGTGCAGCCCATGCTGGACGCGGTCATCGACTATCTGCCGTCACCGCTCGACGTCCCGCCGGTCACCGGGCGCGACCCGCGCAGCGGCGACGAGGTCACGCGCGAGACCGATCCCGAGCAGCCGTTCGCGGCGCTCGCGTTCAAGATCGCGGCCGATCCGTACGTCGGCAAGCTGGCGTTCTTCCGGGTGTACTCGGGCACGCTCAAGACCGGGTCGTACGTGTACAACTCGTCGAAGGGCGGCAAGGAGCGCATCGGGCGGCTGCTCCAGCTGCACGCCAACCACCGCGAGGAGATCGAGCAGGTCAGCGCCGGCGACATCGCCGCGGCGGTGGGCCTGAAGAACACCTTCACCGGCGACACGCTGTGCGACGAGTCGAAGCCGATCGTGCTGGAGTCGATCAGCTTCCCGGAGCCGGTCATCGAGCTGGCCGTCGAGCCCAAGACCAAGGCCGACCAGGACAAGATGTCGCTCGCGCTGCAGCGCCTCGCCGAGGAGGACCCCACCTTCCGGGTCAGCACCGACGCCGAGTCGAGCCAGACGCGGATCGCCGGCATGGGCGAGCTGCACCTGGAGGTGATCGTCGACCGCATGCTGCGCGAGTTCAAGGTGCAGGCCAACGTCGGTCGGCCGCAGGTGAGCTACCGCGAGGCGATCCGCAAGCCCGTCCGGGCCGAGGGCCGCTTCGTGCGCCAGACCGGCGGCAAGGGCCAGTACGGACACGCCATCCTTGAGCTCGAGCCGCTGGGCCGCGGGACCGGCTTCGAGTTCGAGTCGAAGATCGTGGGCGGCGCCGTGCCGCGCGAGTACTGGCGCGCCATCGAGGAGGGCGTCCGCGAGGCGTTCACCGGCGGCATCGTGGCCGGCTACCCGGTGATCGACATCAAGGCGACCCTGGTCGACGGCTCGTACCACGAGGTCGACTCGTCGGAGATGGCCTTCAAGATCGCCGGCTCGATGGCCGCCAAGGACGGCGTCGCGAAGGCCGATCCGGCCATCCTCGAACCGGTGATGAAGGTCGACGTGACCACACCCGAGGAGTTCATGGGCGACGTCATCGGCAACCTGAACAGCAGGCGGGGGCACATTGACGGCATCGACGAGCACGGCACCAGCCGCGTGATCCGCGCGCAGGTGCCGCTGGCCGAGATGTTCGGCTATGCCACCGAGCTGCGCAGCATGACCCAGGGGCGGGCCACCTACTCAATGGAGTTCTCCCGCTACGCGCAAGTCCCCACCAACCTCGCCAATGAGCTGATCGCGAAGTCCAAGAGCTAGACGCCACAAGAGGAGCGACGAAGGACAAACCATGGCCAAGCAGAAGTTCGACCGCAGCAAGCCGCACGTGAACGTGGGCACCATCGGTCATGTCGACCACGGTAAGACCACCCTGACGGCGGCGATCACGAAGTACCTGGCCCTGCAGGGCGGTGCCGACTTCCGCGCCTTCGATTCGATCGACAACGCTCCGGAGGAGCGTCAGCGCGGCATCACCATCGCGATCGCCCACGTGGAGTACCAGACCGCGAATCGGCACTACGCCCACGTCGACTGCCCGGGCCACGCGGACTACATCAAGAACATGATCACCGGTGCCGCCCAGATGGACGGCGCGATCCTGGTCGTGTCCGCCGCGGATGGCCCGATGCCCCAGACCCGCGAGCACATCCTCCTGGCCCGCCAGGTGGAGGTCCCCTCGCTGGTCGTCTACCTGAACAAGGTGGACATGGTCGACGACGAGATGCTGGTCGACCTGGTCGAGATGGAGGTCCGTGAGCTCCTCAGCAAGTACGAGTTCCCCGGCGACGACATCCCGGTCATCCGCGGATCGGCGCTGAAGGCGCTCGAGTCGAGCAGCGAGGACCCGGAGAGCGAGGACTACGCTTCCATCAAGGAGCTGATGGACGCGGTCGACAGCTATATCCCGACGCCGCTGCGCGACGTCGACAAGCCGTTCCTGATGCCGATCGAGGACGTCTTCGGCATCAAGGGCCGCGGCACGGTGGCCACCGGCCGCATCGAGCGCGGCATCGTCAAGACCGGAGAGACGGTCGAGCTGGTGGGCATCCACCAGGACAAGCCGCGCCAGCTGGTGGTGACCGGCGTCGAGATGTTCAAGAAGACGCTGGACGAGGGCCAGGCGGGCGACAACGTCGGCCTCCTGCTCCGCGGCATCGAGCGTGACGAGATCGAGCGCGGCCAGGTGCTGGCCAAGCCCGGCAGTGTCAAGCCGGGCACCAAGTTCAAGGCCGAGGTCCTCGTCCTGACCAAGGAGGAGGGCGGTCGCCACACGCCGTTCTACGCCGGCTACCGTCCGCAGTTCTACCTGCGCACGACCGACGTGACCGGGGCCATCGTGCTCCCG
>DASUSP010000352.1:0-9759 GCA_036375035.1 Candidatus Limnocylindria bacterium | reverse complement strand
CGGGTTCAAGACCTTCGCCGACGCCACGCGCTTCGTGTTCGAGCCCGGCGTCAACGCCGTGATCGGGCCCAACGGATCGGGCAAGTCGAACATGGCCGATGCCGTGCGCTGGGTGCTGGGCGAGCAGTCCAATCGCTCGCTCCGGACGCGGCGCGCCGATGACGTCATCTTCGCCGGCTCGCAGCAGCGCAAGCCGCAGGGCATGGCCGAGGCGGTCCTGACCCTGGACAACGCCGACGGCTGGCTGCCGATCGAGTTCGCCGAGGTCTCGATCGGCAGGCGAGCGTACCGGTCCGGCGAGAGCGAGTATCTGATCAACGGGGCGAGGGCGCGGCTGCGCGACGTGGTGGAGCTGCTGGGGGAGGGGCGGCTGGGCGCCAACGAGCTGGTGGTGGTCGGACAGGGGACCGTGGACTCCGCTCTCTCGCTGCGCCCGGAGGAGCGGCGCCAGCTCTTCGAGGAGGCGGCCGGCGTCAAGGGCCTCCAGGTGCGCAAGAACGAGGCGCTGGCCCGGCTGGGCCGCGCCCGCGACAACCTCACCCGCATCTCTGACCTCGCCGCTGAGCTGCGGCCGCAGGTGCGCCGCCTGGCCCTTCAGGCCCAGCACCAGCAGGAGCACGACAGCCTCGGACGACGGGCGCGGGCCCTGGTGCAGGAGTCGCACCGGCGTCGAGAGCAGGCGGCCCGCTCCGCGCTGGGAGAGGCGCGCCGCCGCGCTGCCGCGGCGGAGGCCGCGCTGGAGGAGCTGCGCGCCCAGCAGGCCGCCGGGCGGGAGGCGGCCGCGGCCGCCGAGGAGCGCTACTGGAAGGCCGAGGAGGCCGCACGGGCCGCCGGCGAGGAGCGCGAGTCGACCCGCGAGGCGCTGATCCGCGCCGAGAGCCGCCTGGAGTCGATCGCGGCGCGCGTCGCCGAGCTGGAGCGGGCCAGGGCGAGCGCGGCGCGCGAGCTCGGCGAGATCCAGGCCGCCATGGCGGAGCTGTCCAGCGGCGTCGTCGACGAGGAGGTCGATCCCGCGCGCGAGGGCTCCGCGGCCGCGGAGGCGGCATGGCGCGCCGCATCCGAGCGCCTGGCTGCCGCCGACGGCGAGCTGGTGGCGGCCGAGGAGGCGCTCGCCGAGCGGCGCCGGCGCGAGGGGGATCGGATCGCTGCAGAGGCGCGACGGGACGAGGTCATGGCGCGCCTGGCCGCGCGCCGCGACGAGCTGGAGCGCGAGCTCGGAGCCGCTCGTGCCCAGCTGGCGGACGCCGAGGCCGACCGCGAGCCGGCCCGGCGCGCCGCGGAAGCCGCCGCCGAGCGGGCAACCGCGGCGCGCGAGCTGGAGGAGACCACGCGGCGCACCGTCGTCGACGCGCAGCTTCGCTCCGATGCTGCGCGACGCCGGTCCTCGGAGCTGGCCGAGCGCGTGGGCGCCATGCGCGGGGAGCTGGAGGCCCTGCACGAGCGGGCCGAGCATGGGGCCAGGCTCGGGTCGCTGCTGACGGCCGCGGGTTGGGCATCGGTGCTCGACAGCCTGCAGGCGCCCGAGGAGGCGTGGCCGGCGATCGAGGCCGCGATCGGCGGCGAGCTGGAGCAGGCCCTGGTCTGGCGCGACGGCGACCTGGTCGAGCGCCTGGCCGAGGCGCGTGGCGCCGCCCGCCTGCTGGCCGCCGACGGAGCGAGCTCGGACGACGCGGAGGAGCGGGCCGCGGCCCTGCGCGCGGTGGCGGCGGAGCGCACCCTTGCCGACTGGGCTGGGGGCAGGGCCGCCGGGTTGCGGCTGCTGCGACGCACGGTTGTCGCGCCGGACCTCGCCGCCCTGCTCGCCGGCTGGCGGTCGCTGCCCCCCGGCTGGCAGGCCGTCACACCCCGCGGCGACGTGGCCGACGGCCGCGGCCTCATCTCCGTCCGCGGGCGTGCCGATTCCGGGGGCGGGGAGTCGGCGCGACGCCACGCGCGACGACGGGAGCTGGCCGAGGCGCTGGAGGCCATGGAGCGCCAGCAGGAGGAGGCCACGACGCTGGCGGCCCGAGAGATGGCGGAGTTGGCAGAGGCGTCGCGCCGGGCCGACGAAGCCCGCCACGCGGCCGACCTGGCCGAGGCCGAGCTGCGCCGCGCGGCGGCCGCCCTGCAGGAGATCGAGCTGCGCCATGCCCGTGCCACGTCGTCGGAGAGCTCGCTGGCTGGCGAGCTGGCGGCGCTTCCCGAGCACGAGGAAGCCGTCCCCGAGGCCGGCACGACGGCCAACGCCCCGGAGGCCGGCAGCCTGGAGGAGCTGGATGCCCGGGCCGCGGCCGCGCGCCGCGAGCGGGAGGCGGCCGTCGAGGAGCGGGATCGCGCCCGCGAGGCGTGGCTGGCCGCGCAGGCCGAGGTCCGGGGGCGCGAGGAACGGCAGGTCGGCCAGCGCCGAGAGCGCGCCACGCTGGAGCTGCGGCAGGCCCAGCTGGAGGCGGAGCGGCCGCGGACGGACGAGGCTCTGGCGGCCCTCGCGGCTGACCGCGACGCGGCGCAGGCCGCCGTCGCTCAGGCCCGAGCCGCCGACGAGGAGGCCACCGAGCGCCGCCGCGGTGCCGATGAGGCGCGCCAGGCCGCGCGCGCCGAGCTGCTCGAGCTGGAGCGCAGCGCCGGCGGCGAGCTCGCCAGGCTCGGCGAGCTGGAGCGCGACTCGCAGACGGCCGCAATCGAGGCCTCGCGCGCGGAGGAGGCGCTGGCGGCCCTCGCCCGCGAGCGGGAGCTGGCGCTCGAGTCGCTGCCCGAGCCCGCCTCGGCTGAACCCGCGGCGACGGGATCGGCCCCGACGACCGATCCGGAGGCCAAGGCGAGGGCCTCCGAGGGCGTGGCCGAGCTGGACGACGCGGAGCTGGAGACCGAGCTGCGGCGCGTCCGCCGCACGCTGGGCCAGATCGGATCGGTCAATCCCTTCGCGGTTGAGGAGCACCGCGAGCTCGCCACGCGCCTGGACGAGCTCACCACCCAGGAGACCGACCTGACCGGCGCCATCGAGTCGACCGAGTCGCTGATCGCCACCCTGGACGAGCAGATCGCCACCCAGTTCGACGTCGCCTTTGCGGCCATCGGCGAGAAGTTCGACGAATTCTGCCGCCTGCTGTTCGCTGGCGGATCGGCGTCGCTGAGCATCGGTGACGGGAACGACGGCGAGACGCCGGGAGGCATCGAGATCGTGGTCCGGCCGCCCGGCAAGCGGCTGCAGCGGCTGGCGATGCTCTCCGGCGGCGAGCGCGCGCTGACCGGCGTGGCGCTGCTTTTCGCCATGCTCAGCGTCAACCCCGTCCCGTTCTGCATCCTGGACGAGGTGGACGCTGCGCTGGACGAGGCCAACATCGGGCGATTCGCCGACGCCCTGCGCAAGCTCAGCGAGTCGATCGACTTCGTGGTCATCACCCACAACCGCGCAACGATCGAGGTGGCCGATACCATCTACGGCGTGACCATGACCGATGCCGCCGTCTCCCGGATCGTCTCGCTGCGCCTGGCCGACCTGCCGGTGGAGGCCACCGTATGACGATGCCGCGCCCGGCGCGGCAGCCCACCGGGATGGGGCTCAGGCCGCGACAGGGGGGCCTCGGCGCGCGGCTGCGCTCGATCTTCGCCGGTCCCGCCACGCAGGCCACCTGGGACGAGGTCGAGGAGGCCCTGATCGCCGCCGACGTCGGTCCCGAGGCCGCGATGGAGATGGTGGATGCCGCGCGGGAACGGGGCGGGAGCGGCGCGGATGACGCGCGGCGCGTGCTCGCCGACGAGCTGCGCGAGCGGCTGGAGCGCACCGGCTCTGGCGCGTTCGAGCTGGGACCGGCGCCGTCGGTGATCCTGGTGGTGGGCGTCAACGGCACGGGAAAGACCACCACCATCGCGAAGCTCGCCCATCGGCTCCAGCGCGAGGGGCGGAGCGTGATCCTGGCGGCGGGCGACACGTTCCGCGCCGCGGCAATCGAGCAGCTGCGCATCTGGGGCGACCAGCTCGGCCTGCCGGTGGTCGCGCAGCGCGCTGGGGCGGATCCCGGGGCGGTGGCTTACGACGCGGTCTCGGCCGCGGAGTCACGCAACGCGGACGCGGTGATCATCGACACCGCGGGCCGGCTGCAGAACAAGACGCAGCTGATGGCGGAGCTGACCAAGATCGTGAAGGTGATCCGTCGCCGCATGCGGGACCAGCCGCGGCACGTGCTGCTGGTGCTGGACGCCACCACCGGCCAGAACGGGCTGGCCCAGGCGGAGGCCTTCAGCCGCGAGGCGGGGGTTACCGGCATCGTGCTGACCAAGCTGGACGGCACGGCCAAGGGCGGCGTGGCGGTGGCCGCCGCCGACCGGCTGGGGGTGCCGATCCTCTTCGCAGGCATCGGGGAGGAGGTGGACGCGCTGGCCCCCTTCGACCCTGCCGCGTACGTGGACTGGCTCCTGTCCTGACTCGCGCGCAGGGCCCGCCGTCGCAGCGCCTTCGGGACCGCCGCTGACCCCCCATCTCCCAGGTTCGGGCGCTGTACCGGCCGCGATCGCGGGGGGCATGAAGGCCTCCGTTGCCGGTGGCGCCTGCGCAACCTAGAATTGGCAGCCGCCGTCATTCGGCATTCGGCTCAAAGCCGGCCTGTCTTTCTCCGTATCGGTCCATTCATGTTCGAATCCCTGTCTGCACGTCTGCAGTCCATCACCCAGCGCCTGCGCGGCAAGGCCAAGATCACCGAAGCCGACCTGGACGTCGCGCTGCGCGAGATCCGCTTGGCCCTGCTCGAGGCCGATGTCAACTTCCGGGTGGTCAAGGACTTCGTGGCCCGCGTCCGCGAGCGGGCGCTCGGCGTCGAGGTGCTCTCCGGGCTGGATGCCGGCCAGCAGGTGGTCAAGATCGTCCACGACGAGCTGGTCGCGATCCTCGGCGGCGAGCGTCGCGAGCTGCAGCTCGGCGGGCGGCCATCGGTCCTGATGCTGGTGGGCCTGCAGGGCTCGGGCAAGACAACCACCGCGGCCAAGCTGGCGCTCCGACTGCGGAAGGAGGGCAGGCGCCCCCTGCTGGTGGCAGCCGACGTCTACCGGCCCGCGGCGGTCGACCAGCTGGTGCAGCTGGGCGACCAGATCGGGATCGAGGTCCACACGCGACCGACAGGCACACCCGCCCTGGAGGTCGCCCGCTCGGGCATGGACGTGGCGCGACAGCGCGGCCACGACCTGGTCTTGATCGACACCGCCGGGCGGCTCCACGTGGACGAGCCGATGATGGACGAGCTGGTGCGGATCGCCGGGGCGGTGACGCCGGCCGAGACGCTGCTGGTGGTCGACGCCATGACCGGCCAGGAGTCGGTCCGCGTGGCAGAGGCGTTCCACCAGCGCCTGCCCGTCACCGGGCTGGTGCTCTCCAAGATGGACGGTGACGCCCGCGGCGGCGCGGCCCTCTCGATCCGCAGCGTGACCGGCCTGCCGATCACCTTCATCGGCACCGGCGAACGGACCGATGGGCTGGAGCCGTTCCACCCTGACCGCCTGGCGCAGCGCATCCTGGGGATGGGCGACATCCTGTCCCTGGTCGAGCGCGTGCAGGAGACCGTCGACCGCGACGAGGCGGAGCGGGTCGCCCAGCGCATGATGGAGTCGCGCTTCACGCTGGAGGACTTCCGCAGCCAGCTCAACCAGGTCAAGAAGATGGGCCCGCTGGGCCAGGTCATGCAGATGATCCCCGGCGCGGGGCAGATGGCAGGAGCCGCCCAGCAGGCGGTCGACGAGGGGCAGCTGACGCGAATCGAGGCGATCATCGACTCCATGACGCCGGAGGAGCGGCGTCGCCCCGAGCTCATCAAGGCCAGCCGCCGGCGCCGCATCGCGCTCGGCAGCGGAACGTCGACCGCCGACGTCAACCGGCTGCTGAAGCAGTTCGCCGAGATGCAGAAGCTGATGCGGCAGCTGAGCAGCGGCCGCATCCCGAAGCTCGGCGGCATGGGCGCCGGGCTCCGCGGGCTCATGGACCGATAGGCCCGTGCACCGACTGGTGATCGCCCTCACCACGCTGCTGTCGCTCACCGCGGCGGCGGTCATCGGCGGGTACCTGTTCCTGTTCGCGGCGCAGCCCGATCGCGCGGCGCAGGCGGTGCCCGGTGGGACGGCGTTATACGCGACGGTCTACCTCCAGCCGTCGACAGGGCAGAAGCTGAACCTGCAGGAGCTGATGAGCCGCGTGCCCGGCTTCGGCGACCGCGCGGCGCTGGACCAGAAGATCCATGAGATCACCGCGCGCTTCCTGCGCGAGGCCGGCATCGACTACGAGGGCGACGTGCGCCCATGGCTGGGTGACCAGGTCGCCATCGGAGTCAGGCCCGATGGGGTGGAGCCGGAGCGCGCGGACGTCCTGGTGGTGATCGACGTCAACGATCGGGCCGTCGCCGAGGAGGCCCTGGGGCGCCTGGCGGCGGGGATGGAGGAGCCCGCCAGAGACGAGGCGTACGAGGGCGTGACGCTGACGGTGGCCGGCGATACCGCCTGGGCCCTGCTCGATGACATCCTGCTCGTCGGTTCCAGCGCCGATGCCGTGCGCGCCGGGCTGGACGCCGACGCCGGCCGGGCAGAGTCGCTCGCGGACTCCGCCGCGTTCCGGGATGCCATGGATGGCATCGCCCCGGACCACCTGGGAGCCGTGTTCGCCGATCTCGAGGCCTTCGGGGCGTCGGCCGGCTTCGCGGACCAGCTCGGCGGCTACAGCACCGCCGCCCTCGCGCTCATCGTCGAGGCGGACGGGCTCCGCCTGGAGGGGTCGGCGCCGTTCGATTCGGGCGCGGCGTCGGAATCGGCACAGAGGGCGTTCGCGCTCTCCACCGAGCCGTCCAGCCTGGCCCAGTGGATGCCAACCGGGACGCAGGCCGAGCTCGTGGTCTTCGGACTGGCCCAGTCGCTGCTGGCGGCCGAGACCGAGCTCGGCGGGGAGGCGGGCGGCGACGAGGTCGCCGACGCGCTGGCCCAGCTGCGCGCGATCGCGGCCCTCGGGCTGGGGATCAGCATTGACGACCACGTGCTGCCCCTCTTCGACCGCGAGACCGCCCTCGCCATCACCGGCCTCGAGGGCGAGATGCCCGACGGTCTGCTGCTGATGCGCCCGTCGGATGTCGACTCCGCCGCCGAAGGCCTGGCCGAGATGCGCGACAGCCTGGCCCAGCGCGGCGCTGCAGTCGACACCGAGGAGATCGACGGCGTGACGATCACCAGCGTCCTGGTCCCCGAGCTGGGCACGGTGGCGTACGCCGTGGACGACGGCGTGGTGCTGCTGGGGTTGAGTGCCGACGACGTGGCCGGGGCCCTGGCCGCCCATGCCACCGGCGACAGCCTGGCGGCCACCGACCGCTACCGGTCCGCCTGGGAGCTTGCCGGCGAGCGCGGCGGCAACGAGCTGTGGATGGACGCGGCGGCGCTGATGGACGCGGCGGGGGAGGACCTTGGCGTCACCGGCGAGGCGCGCGATATCCTGCTGCAGGCCAGTGCGCTGGCGATGACCGCGCCGGCGCGCCCGGACGAGGCACGCAGCGACTTCCACGTGGTGCTGACCGTGCGCTGAGGTCGGCACGACGCATTGAGCAGGCGGTCCGCGTACGATGCGGGGCCGCGAGACAGAGAGGACGAACGATTTGGCAGTACGAATTCGGCTCACCCGGGTCGGGGCCACCAAGCGGCCCAGCTACCGGGTGATCGCCATCGACAGCCGCCGGCCGCGTGACGGCCGGGCGCTGGAGATCCTTGGCTTCTACGACCCGCTGACCGACCCCGCCACGGTGCAGCTCGACAGCGAGCGCATCGAGGCCTGGATCGGGAAGGGCGCGAAGCCCTCGGAGACCGTGGTCAAGCTCATGCGCCAGGCGGGCATGGGCGACGCGGCGCCGGCCGAGACGCCGGCCCCGGCCAAGGCCAAGGCCAAGCCGGCGGCGAAGCCCCGGAGCAGGAAGGCGGCGGCCCCGGCCGCTGCAACGGCCGAAGAGTGAAGGAGCTTCTCGAGTACCTGGCGCGCTCGCTGGTCGACAACCCCGACGCGGTGAGCGTCGAGGTCGAGGAGGACGACGACGAGGTCGCCCTGATCCTGACCGTCGACGAGTCGGACATGGGGCGGGTAATTGGCCGCGACGGCCGCATCGCCAACGCCATCCGCGCCCTGCTGCGGGTCGCCGCGGCGCGGGACGGGCGCCACGTCGAGCTGGAGATCGAGAGCAACGACTGAACGGCTTGCCGTCGCGCGGGTGCTCGGCGCCAAGGGGCTGGCCGGCGCCTTTCGAGTCGAGCCGCTGACCGACCGCCCCGATCGCCTGGCGGTCGGCGCGCTGCTCTTCCTGGAGGGGGAAGCCGATCCGACGCGGATCACCGCCCGCGAGGCGGGTGGCCGCGTGCCGGTGCTCTCCCTGGAGGGCGTCACCGATCGCGAGGCGGCCGAGGCGCTGGCGGGCCGCTTCCTGGAAGTCGAGGCGGAGCCGCTGCCGGAGGGAACCTGGTACTGGCACCAGCTGGTGGGCCTGCGGGTGGCCGATCAGGCGGGCCGGCCCCTGGGCACCGTCGTCGAGGTCTTCCGCGCCGGGGAGAATGAGGTGTATCGCATCGAGGGGCCGGAGGGGGAGCTGCTCCTCCCGGCTATCCGGGACGTGGTCCTGGCGGTCGACGTCGGGGGCGGGACCATGACGGTGCGCTGGCAGCCAGAGGAGGTGCGCTGACGCTCCGCTTCGACGTCATCACCCTGTTCCCCGAGCTGTTCGAGGTCCCACTCCGGACCTCGATCATTGGGCGCGCCCTCGAGCGCGGCCTGGTCGAGGTGGCGGTGCACGACCTGCGCGAGCACGGGCTGGGTCGCCACCGCAGCGTCGACGACTACCCGTACGGCGGGGGAGCGGGCATGGTCCTGCGGCCCGAGCCGCTCTACGCGGCCATCGAGCCGTTGCGGGAGGCTGGCGCCCTGGTGGTCCTGATGGATCCTGCGGGCGAGCGCCTGTCCGACGCGCTGGCCAGGGAGCTGGCAGGCCTGCGCCGCATCGCGCTGGTCTGCGGCCGCTACGAGGGGCTCGACGAGCGGGCACGGCAGCTGATAGACCGCGAGGTGAGCATCGGCGACTACGTGCTGACCGGCGGCGAGCTTCCGGCCCTGGTGATGATCGACGCGGTCGCGCGCCTGGTCCCGGGCGTGATCGAGGCGGAGTCGCACGAGTCTGACTCGTTCGCCACGGGGCTGCTGGAGCATCCCCACTACACGCGGCCGGAGGCGTTCCGGGGCATGGGGGTGCCTCCCGTGCTGCTCTCCGGCAACCACGGCGAGGTGGCGCGCTGGCGACGGCGCGAGTCGCTGCGACGCACGCTGCAACGCCGCCCGGACCTGCTCGAGGCCGCCGACCTGAGCGACGCGGATCGCCGGGTCCTCGACGAGCTGCGCGACGAGGAGTAGGCGGCCACGCATTGGGCCCGCGGTTGTGGGTGATCCGCGGCCGCTGCTATACTCCGCCGGTCGCGGCCGGTCGCAGGCATCGGTCGCGTTCTTCACGCCTGCCGGGACGGCCCGATGGTGCTCCCGCACGGGCATGGCACACAACAGCTCGATAAGCGGCCGGTAAGGCCGCGATAATGAGGTCGCCCCATCATGGATGCCATCAAGGAGCTCGAGCGCGAGCAGCTCCGCACCGACGTTCCGGAGATCGCCCCCGGCGACACGGTGCGCGTCTCGGTCAAGGTGGTCGAGGGCAACCGGGAGCGGATCCAGGTCTTCGAGGGGACCGTCATGCGCATGCGTGGCGGCGGCCTGAACCAGCAGATCACCGTGCGGCG